>CAZHKB010000480.1:0-2281 GCA_964533405.1 uncultured Phycisphaeraceae bacterium
CGGTGCGCGTGGCGTTCACCGTTCGAGACGTGTTCAACTGCCAGGACGAGGTCGCCGTGGCCGCGGCCTTCCTGCACGACACCATCGAGGACACGCTGACCGATTACGACAACCTGTTCGAGCACTTCGGCAAGACCATCGCCGATTGCGTGGCTGCCCTGACCAAGAACGCGACGCTCCCCGAAGCGGTGCGCGAGCCGGTGTATGACCAAGGCCTGGCGGCCGCGCCGTGGCAGGCGCGGCTGGTCAAACTGGCCGACGTCTACGACAACTTCCACGACGCGATCGACACCTGGGGCCCGACGAAGATCCCGGGCAAGAACTTCGAGCGTGCGGCCCGGGCGCTGGCGATTGCCGAGAACGGGGCGAAGGACGCGGGCGGATGCATCGAGCGGGCGATCAACGCGGTGCGGGAAATGGTGGAGGCGGCGCGCAGGTAGGGGGGAGCGTTGACGGAGCCGATCGCGCACGCGATCGGGCAACGATGTCCCGTCAGGGGCGTCTGAAGCAACGGGCGCGCACACGGTGGCCCAACCGCTCGCGCGGCCGGTTCTGTTGAGCCAACAGTCAAGCGTCGCGTGATCGGATCAGGTCGTACACCTGCTGGGCCGTGGTCGCCGCGTAGATCTGCGTGCGGAAGTCCTCGACCGTCATGAGGCGCGAGATGCGGGCCAGAGCCTGGATGTGGTCGCTGGTCTTGTCAGGCGGGCTGGCCAGCAGCACGATCAGGCGGACGGGCTTCGAGTCGATGGCCTCGAAGTCCAGCGGGAGCGAGGGCTTACCCACCGCCATCGCCAGCGACTTCATGCCCGACGACTTGCCGTGCGGGATCGCCAGCCCGTGCCCGATGCCCGTCGTCCGCGTCTGCTCGCGGCTCCAGACCGCGTCGCGGAGCGAGGCGGGGTCGGTCACGCGTCCCGCGGAGGCGAGCAGGTCCACGAGCTCCTCGATCACGCCACGCTTGTCGGTGGCGACCAGCGGGACCTTCACGCATTCGATGCTGAGAATGTCAACAAGATTCATCGAGTGCTCTCTGGCCGAAAGTGGCGTGGGGCAAGTGTAGCGGGGTGGCGGCGCGGGTGGGCACGCGAGCGACCGGCGATTCACCGCCCCAGCACCACCGCGAACGATCCATCCCGATACGCCGTGCCCGCCTGCCCGGGCAGCCCGCTCGGCTCCAGCGACTGTCTAGCGAGCGTCCGCAGGTTGTGCCACCGCGTGAACCACGCGGCCATCTGCTCGTTCTCCTCGGGCTCCAGGCTGCACGTCGCGTACAGCACACGCCCCTTGGGCGCCAGCAGCAGGATCGAATCCGCCCCGATCTGCCGCTGCACGTCGGCCATGCGGTCCAGCGTTCGCTCCGTGAGCCTGTACCGCGCCTCGGGCCGGCGCGCCAGCACGCCCGTGTTCGAGCACGGCACGTCCAGCAGGATCAGATCGCACCGCTGGCGGCTGGCCTCGACCAGTTCGTCGCGCGTCAGCACACGCACCCGCGGGTGCCCCGCGAACACGCCGCGGAGCGTGACCAGCCGCTCCTCATCCGTGTCCGTCGCCAGAATCTCCGCCTCCGGGAACAGCGCGGCCAGTTGCCGCGTCTTGGTCCCCTGCCCCGCGCACACGTCGGCGATCACGCGAGGCGGGTGCCTCGTGTGCGTGCCGGCGGTGAGTTGCGCGTGCCCGAACGCGACCGACGCCGACGACGCCGGGTCCTGCACCCACACGTCGTCGCGCCCGCCCAGGAACGAGCCAAGGTCCGCGTGCGGTCCGGTCCAGACGTGATGGCCCGGTGAGCGGTGGGGGACCAGGCGTGGGTCGCCGGCGGCGATCGGCTCGCGGGCGTGGGACGTGTTGATGATCGTCGGCGCTGGGGTCAGCCCGTGCAGCGCTCGGGCGCGGACGAGATCGCGCGATGGGCTGGATGCGGGGGGGCCGGCTCCTGCGGTCCGGCTGGTCGCGCCCGCGTGAGATTCGTCCGCCGCTTCCGTCGTGCTCACCGCCCCCGCGGCTTCGCCCCGCCCTTGTGCAAACGCGTGCCCCACCCACCGCTCCAGCATCCGCCGCGGCATGCTGGTCGCGATCGAGAGTCGATCGAGCTCGATCGCGGGCATCACCTCACGCGACAGCACCCGGGCCGACCCATCGGGCATGGGGATCTCGTCGAGCTTGTCGGTCCACGCCGGGCGGCGGACATGCGCCCCATCCGCGTCGCGGGACGAGAGCTCGGCCGTCCGCCGCAGGATCGCATTGACCATCGCCCCGGCCTTGGGCCTGATCCGCCGCT
>CAZHKB010000481.1:0-2276 GCA_964533405.1 uncultured Phycisphaeraceae bacterium
GGTGTGTCTGGCGCGGCCTGGGGGTCGATAGGCGTGGCGGGTGGTGTGATGAGAACGCCTTCGCCGGCGGCGAGTCGGCCGTGGTCGAAGGTGCCGCCGCCGAAGAAGAGGTCGTAGCCGATGGTGCCGGGTGGGCAGGAGCCGTCGGGGGCGATGCGGTCGTCGGCGATGGCGGCGTTGTACTGGGCCTGGAGGAGGCGGATGATCTCGCTGGTGCCGCCGGGTGAGCGGAAGTCGACATAGACGGGGGGGTCGCTTGGGTAGTTGGCGGCGTGCCACGCGCGAAAGGCGCGGGCGAACTCGATGCGAATCTGCTGGACGTGCGGGGTGACGATGATGAGGCGGCGCTCGGCGGAGCGTGCGGTGGGCGAGCGCCCGCCCAGGATGAGCGGGACGGCGGCGAGGAGGAGGAGCAGGGCGAGGCAGATGGCCGTGAGGCGGGGCATGGGGGGAGTGTAGAGGCAGAGCGGAAGGGGCTGGTTTCACGCTGGGGTCATGTGGGGGGGTTATGGTGGAGCATGGACTGGAAGGCTCTGAGGCAGCGGCGTGGTGTGCGGTTTGTGGAGCGCGTCGGGCGGGAGTTCATGAAGCACGACTGCATGTCGATGGCGGCGGCGGTGGCGTTCTATACCGCGCTGTCGTTCGCGCCGCTGGTGCTGCTCTTGGTGACGGTGGGGTCGTTCATGGGGGAGGAGCGGCAGGGGGCGTTGATCCGGTCGTTCTCGGATCAGTTCGGGCCACGGGCGGGTGAGGTGACCGAGGCAGTGGTGGAGAGCGCAAACGATGAGCCGCGGAAGATCGGGACGCTGCGGGGGATGCTGGGGGTAGGGCTGCTGCTGGTGTCGGCCAGCGTGGTGTTCGCGCAGCTGCAGTCGTCGCTCAACCGGATCTGGGAGGTCAAGCCCAAGGCGGGAGCGGGGGTGTTGCAGTTTGTGAGACGGCGCCTGTTGTCGCTGGGGATGGTGGTGGTGGGGATGTTCATCCTGCTGGTGTCGCTGGTGCTGTCGTCGGTGGTCCAGAACGTGGTGGCGACGGGGGAGGGATGGGCGGCCCGGGTGGGGATGTTCGTGGCGTCGTTCGTGGTGGCGACGCTGCTGTTCGCGGCGATCTTCAAGGTGCTGCCGGACACGTCCATCGCGTGGCGGCAGGTGTGGACGGGCGCGGTGCTCACGTCCGTGCTGTTCAGCGTGGGCAAGTTCGTGCTGGGGTTGTATCTGGACAAGGCGGGGGTGGCGGAGGGATATGGGGAGGCGGCCGGTGGGCTGATCGCGCTGCTGGTGTGGGTGTATTACTCGTGCATCATCTTGTTTGTGGGAGCGGAGGTGACCAGGCAGAGGGGGAGGCGAGATGAGGACGAGGGCACCGCGCGTTCGGGTGCCTCGGTGGCCTTGGCCCAGGGTTGAGTGTGGGGCGCGGAATGGGGATCGCGCGTGATTACCGTGGCGTTTCGCCAGCGGGCTGGGTCTGGGCGCTGGGCTCCGGGGGCTGGGCCTCGGGCTCGCCCGCGCGGGTCCAGCCGATGAAGTTCCAGGAGTTGACGCAGTTGGCCATGGTCTGCTGGAGGGCGGCGATCTCGCCATTGATGAGTTCGGGAGTGAGGGCGCGGTTGTCGAGGCCGCGGCAGACCCAGAGGTCGGCGTCGCCGCCTTCGACGGGGAGGGTGAAGAAGAGGCGTGGGGAGATGCGACCCTGTTCTTCGAGCAGGGTGAGGTAGTGGGAAGTGTCGTAGGTGGTGGGGCTGACGAGTCGTCCGAGGTAGCACTTGATCCAGAGGACGGTCTGGTCGGCGTTGAGCGTGAGGTAGAAGGAGACCTCCCACTCGCCGAGTTTGCGGGTGATGATGAGGTTGTCGCCGCCGCCGCTGGTGGGGGCGTAGGCGAGCGATTCGAGGACGGCCTTGACGTTGGCGGTGTCGGTGAGTTGGCCGTCGGTGATAGTGGCGGCGTCGGGCTGTGCGGGGCGCGGGGCCAGGCCGAGGGTGAGGGCGGCGGCGGCGAGCGTGAGGGCGGAGAGTGCGAGCAGACGATAGGGGGTGCGCATGGGGTCCCTTTCCAGGTGGTGTTTGGAGGTGCGGTGAGTCTACTGGGAATGGAGGAGGCCGAGGCCGCCGTGGGCGAGCCAGTGGACGAGTTGGGCGGCGGCGGCGGCGCGGTGGCTGAGGCGGTTCTTGAGATCGGGGGCGAGTTCCGCGCCGGTGTGGGTGAAGGTTGGCGCGACGAGGAAGAGGGGGTCGTAGCCGAACCCGTGCGTGCCTCGGGGGACGGTGAGGGTGGGGT
>CAZHKB010000482.1:0-2272 GCA_964533405.1 uncultured Phycisphaeraceae bacterium
CCTCCACGATGGTCACGCGCACGCTCATCCGCCCGACACCAGCCCGATCAGCGCGATCTCATCCGTCGCCGACACCACCTCATCCGCCACCGCGAACACATGGTTCCGCGACAGCCTCGCGTGCCCCATCGACCACATCAGCCCCGGGTGCTGGCTCGCCAGCGCAAGCCGCACGTCCTCAACCCGCGCCCCGTCCGCCACCAAAACCTCAACCCCCGCCGCGCCCACGGCCTGAGCCTCCGCCCCGAACAGCAGCACACGCACCGTCATGCACCCAGCGTACGCGATCCTCTCACGCAACGGAACCGCTCGCGCCAGCGATCGGCCACGCCACGAGGCCACGCAGTGGACCGTTCCCGCCAAGACTGCGCCGCCCACGCCGCTGGCGAGTTCGGGGCCACCCGACTTGCCCACATGGGGCCGACCGCTCGCACGGCCGGTTCCGCCACACCACCCGCCCTGCGCCCCACGCCCACACCCTGCTAACAATCCCCCGGCCTCATCTTCCTCACCCGGGCCCCTACGCCCCACTTTGGAGTCCACCATGAACAACCGTTCCGACCAAGGCAACTACTCCCGACGCGACGATGGCCACGACCGTCGTGACGACCGCCGCGACGACAGGGGCGACCGCGGCGGCGATCGCGGCCGAGGGCGAGGCACCCCCCTCTCCGATCTCGACCCCGCGCTCACCGACGTCTCGCGCCGCGTGATCGGCGCCGCCATCGAGGTCCACCGCGCCATGGGCCCGGGATTCCCCGAGGCCGCGTACACCGGCGCCCTCTGCCTCGAACTCGACGCCGGCGGCATCGCCTACCAGGCCAACGCCGCACTGCCCGTCACCTACAAGGAAAAGCAGGTCGGCACCACCGTCGCCGACCTCTTCGTCGACAACCGCTTCATCGTCGAGGTCATGGCCCACACCGGCGAGGTCGGCTCCGCCGAACGCTCCACCCTCCGCGCCCAGCTCCGCGCCGCAGACGTCGAACTCGGACTCATCATCAACTTTGGCGAACGCCGACTCAAGGACGGCCTCGTCCGCGTGCTCAACCCCGACAAGCTCAACGCCATGCGCGGCGACACCGAGGGCGCTGGCGACCCCGACGAGGCCGCCACGCACGACTTCGACGGCCAGTAAAAAGTCCACTACCGAGGCGCACAGACACAACGGAAGACCCTGAGCATCGCGCCCGCCGCGGCACAACGCGCTCGCCCCTCTTTGCCCAGCCTTCCTCTGCCTCTGCCTTCCTCTGTGCCTCCGCGTCTCCGCGGTTGATCCCATGCCCACCCGCGTCGTCATCACCTCCATGGGCTGGGTCACGCCGCTGGGCGAGGACCTGGACGCCACCTGGAAACGCCTCCTCGCGGGCCACTCCGCCGTCGGCCCCGTCACCCGCTTCGACGCCTCCACCTGCGCCACCAACTTTGCCGCCGAGGTGCGGGACTTCGACCTCGCCAACTCCATCCCCGACCCCCTCGAGCGTGCCCGCCACACCAAGGCCGGACTGCACACCCAGTTCGCCCTCGCCGCCGCCGCCCGCGCCTGGGCCGCCTCCGGCCTCGCCCCCGCCCTCGCCGCGGGCCACCACGATCCGCGCCGCATCGGCGTCTACATGGGCTGCGGCGAAGGCCCGCCCGACCTCAACCCCTTCGCCCGCGCCAACATCGTTGCCTGGGATGCCACCAACCGCCGCGTCGACTACACCGCCTGGCAACGCACCGCCTCCGCGCTCATGACCGCCACCGCCGAGGTCGGCCAGGAACCCCACGTCCCCCTGGCCCACCTCGCCGCCCTCCTCGGGTGCCGCGGCCCCTCCTTCAACTGCATGACCGCCTGCGCCGCCGGAACCCAGGCCGTCGGCGAGGCCTTCGAGATCATCCGCCGCGGCGACGCCGACGCCATGCTCGCCGGCGGCACGCACTCCATGATCCACCCCCTCGGCATGACCGGGTTCATGCGCCTCACCGCCATGTCGCGCCGACGCGACACCCCTTCCACCGCCTCCCGACCATTCGACCAGACACGCGACGGCTTTGTCATGGGCGAGGGTGCCGGCGTGCTCATCCTCGAATCACTCGACCACGCCCTCGCACGCAACGCCACCATCCTGGCCGAACTCGTCGGCTACGGCTCCACCGCCGATGCCTTCCGCATCACCGACATTCAGCCCGACGGTCGCGGCGGCGCCTCCGCCATGTCCCTCGCACTCAAGCAGGCCGGCATCAACCCCCGCGAACCCGCCCCCGACGGCCGACCTCCCATCCACTACAT
>CAZHKB010000483.1:0-2271 GCA_964533405.1 uncultured Phycisphaeraceae bacterium
CTGCCGCCCCGCACGCCCGATGAACTGCCGGTCGATCCGCTTGGCCGAGTGCATCTCGGTCAGGATCACGTGCAGCCCGCCCGCCCGCGCCGCCGCCTCGTCCAGTTTGATGTCCGTGCCGCGCCCCGCCATGTTGGTCGCGACGGTGATCGAGGCCTCGCGAGGCGGCACGGGCTTGTCGCCCGTGCCCGACGACCCCGACTCTTCAAGGTCCCCGGCGACGGCCGCTGAATCGTCGGTCGATCGGACCGAGCCTTTCGCCTCAGACACCCGCTGCAAGCCCGCGCCACCCGACCCATGCCCCGCTGCCGCGATCACATCCGCCTCATCCTTGTCGAAGTTCGCATTCAAGACCTGGTGCTTCAATCCGCGGCTTGTCAACAACCCGCTCAGGTGCTCGCTGGACGCGATTGACCGCGTGCCCACCAGCACGGGGCGTCCCGCCGCGTGCACGCCAGCGATCGACTCGGCCACCGCGTCCCACTTGGCCCGGGCCTCCTTGAACACCCGCATCCCCATCTGCTCACGCACCACCGGCTTGTTGGTCGGGATCGCCAGCACCGCCCGCCCATACACCCGTTCCATCTCGCGGGTCGCGTCCGCCGCGGTGCCCGTCATGCCGCACATGAACGGATACATGCGGAAAAACCTCTGGAAACTCAGCCTCGCCAGCGTCTCGCGATCCGCCGTCACGTCGAGGCCTTCCTTGGCCTCCACCGCCTGGTGCAGCCCGTGCTCCCACGACCGGTCGGGCAGGAACCGCCCCGTGTACTCATCCACAATGACGATCCGCCCCTCCACGATCGCGTACTGCTGCCCCCGGATGTAACAGTGCTTGGCGATCAGCGCCTGCTTGACCAACTCTTCCGCGCGGCGCGTCGCACGCCAGATCGGCTCGTCCAGCTCGTCCCACATCTGCTCGGCCCGGTGCTCGCCCCGCCGCTTCAGTTCCGCCTTGCGCCGCACGAAATCAATCTTATAATCCGGCCCGTCGTCCAGCCTCGCCGCGATCTGCGACGCCTGGCGATACACCTCCGCCATCTCATCCTGCTGCGTCGATCGCGCGATGATGAGCGGCACCACGCCCTCGTCGATCAGCACCGCGTCCGCCTCATCCACAATCGCCGCCTCCAGCCCCGGCACCATCGGCCCCGCGCCAGAGCTCATCGCCTCCTCACCCATCATCGCCAGCGACTGCCGCCCCACCCACGGGCTGCTCACCCGCCCCAGCCGCAACTGATCCCGCAGGTAGTCCGCGGTGATCTGCTTGGGCGTGCCATACACGATGTGCCGCGCGTACAGCCCAACGCGCTCCCCAGGCTCCTGCTCCTGCTGGATCGCCCCGACCGTCACCTTGCACCGGCGATAGATGTCGGCCCGCGAGTGCGCATCACGCCGCGCCAGGTAGTCGTTGACCGTGAAGAAGTGGACGTGCCGCCGCTGCCACGCGATCAACGGCGCCGCAATCGACCCGGTGAGCGTCTTGCCCTCGCCGGTGAGCATCTGCACGATCCGCCCGTGGTACAGCGCCATCGCCCCCATCAACTGGACGACGAACGCCTCCTCGCCGGTCTGTCGCCTCGCCACTTCTCGGACCAGGGCCAGGCCACGCCGCACCGTCTGGTCGGTCTGCCGCTGCCGCACGAACACCTCGCGCAGGTCCGCGACCGCCTCATCAAGAACCGCCTCCGAAAAGTTCCTGATCTCCGGCGCGAGCGCGTCAATCGCCACCGCCTCCCGCCGCAGGAACCCCAGCGTGATCCGCGCCGACCGGGCCTTCACCCCGAGCCAGTTCGCCGCCGCATCCAGCCCCATGTGCGTGGGCGGGCGACGCCGGCGCGAACGCACCGACTGGTACAGGGCCTGATAGCGTGTGAGCGCGTGGGGCATGGTGGTTGGTCTGGCCCTGCGAACGCGCCGCGCCATCAAGCGCAACCCCACGCGGACCTTCGTGGGCCTCGTGCGGACCCCTGGGCAAGCCCGACCCCGGGATGCGTCCCAGACCCAGGCCCGCCTGAACAACTTTACACCAGTCCGCACCCGCCGGTTGACCCACGCCCCCGGTCGGCACAAACTTGTTCAAGAGACGGTGAAGGAGCCCGCATGTCCGCAGGCACGCCCAACCCGGCGTGGAACTCGACCCCACGCCTTGCCGCGCGACTCGCAGCAGCCGCAGTGGCCTGCGTGACCTGCCTCGCGATGGCGCACCAGCCCGCCAGCACCGGCGGCGCGTGGGATGAGGTGAGGCTGCTGGGGCCGCTGGCCAAGGGC
>CAZHKB010000484.1:0-2248 GCA_964533405.1 uncultured Phycisphaeraceae bacterium
TTCCCGATCCTCGTCGTGCCTGACCCCGTGGCCGCCCTTGCCCGGCTCGCCTCCGCCTATCGCGACGCTCTCTCCTGCACTCTCGTCATCGCCGTCACCGGCTCGGCCGGCAAGACCACCACCACCCGCCTCATCGCCGCCGCCCTCTCCGGCGGCGGCCTGACCGGCACCCACCCCGCCAAGAGCTTCAACAACGCCATCGGCGTCCCCCTCACCATCCTCAACGCCCGCGAGGGCGACGACTTCCTCGTCTGCGAAGTCGGCACCAGCGCGCCAGGCGAGATCGACGCGCTCGCCCGCATCGTCCGCCCCGACATCGCCGTTATCACCTCCATCGGCCGCGCCCATTGCGAGTTCCTCGGCTCCGTCGAGGGCGTCGCCCGCGAGAAGTCCGCCCTGCTCCGCCACCTGCGCCCCGGGCCGCGCTCGCTGCGTCTCATCCCGGCGCCCTGCGAGCCGCTCGAATCCTGCGTTCTGGGCGTCAGTGGCCTCGCCCGCTTCGGACGGGGCGACCGCGCCGACATCCCTCTCGGCCGCGTCGAGATGACCCCCGATGGCGTCCGCTTCCAGATTGATGCCACGCCCACCCACCCCCTCGCCTGGTTCGCCATCCCCATGCTCGGCGAGCACAACGCCATGAACGCCGCCGCCGCCGTCGCCATCGCACGTCACGCGGGCGTCGGCGACGATCACATCCGCCGCGGCCTCTCAACCGCCAAGGGTGCCGCCATGCGCCTCGAACGACGCCGCATCGGTGACATCGACATCATCAACGACGCCTACAACGCCAACCCGGAATCCATGCGGGCCGCCATCGCCACCCTCGCCGCCCTCTCCATCACGCCCGGCGGACGCCGCGTCCTCATCCTGGGCGACATGCTCGAACTGGGCGAGCAGTCCGCAGCCGCCCACGCCGAGGTCCTCGCCGCCATCGCCCAGCACCCGGGCGCGTTCGGCCTGATCGTTGCAGTCGGCCACGCGATGGCCCACGCCGCCCAGCACGCCGGCCTCGAAGCCTCCCTCGCGATCGAACCCGCCTTCGACGACGCCGCCGCCGACCGCATCGCCGCCCTCCTCCGTCCCGCCGACGCCGTGCTTCTCAAAGGCTCCCGAGGCATGCGTGCCGAACGCGTCGCTCACGCCCTCGAACGCACCACCACCCTCGCCCGAAGCCCCGTTCCGTCCCAATCCGGTCTTCCAGAGTGAGGGGAGACCGAGTCGGGGTGTACCGGTCGCCGGGCGCGCCCACTCGTCGCGGCACGCCCCACACTCAGGCTCACCGGGCTTTCCAACGATTCAGGCGCCTGCTCGGGCTTGGTACCCTCCCCCCATGCTCTTGGCCGTCCTCATCCCCGCATACAACGAACGCGACCTCCTCCCGCGCCTGGTCGAGCGCCTCCTGGCGACGCCCTCGCCCGCCCTGCCCGCGACCGCGGCCAACTCGCACCCTCAGCCCATCCGCCGCATCCTCGTCATCGTCGACGACGGCTCCACCGACGGAACCGCCGACGTCGTCCGCGACCTGGGAGCCCGCGACGACATCCTGGCGATCGTCCAGGACAAGAACTCCGGCAAAGGCGCGGCCATCCGCACCGCCCTCGAAGCCGCCCGCGACAAGGTCAACGCCGACATCTTCCTGATCCAGGACGCCGACCTCGAGTACGACCCCGCCGACCACGCCGCGATCCTCGCCCCGATCCTCAATGGCCGGGCCGACGCCGTCATCGGCTCCCGATTCCTGGGACAGTCCCATCGCGTGCTCTACTACTGGCACGCGCTGGCCAACGGCTTCATCACCCGATTCTCCAACATGCTCACCAACCTCAACCTGACCGACATCGAGTGCTGCTCAAAGGCCTTCACCCGCCCCGTCGCAGACCTCCTTCGCATCCGCGAGAACCGCTTCGGCCTCGAACCCGAACTCGTCGCCCGCCTCGCCCGCATGTGGCTGCCCAACGCCCCGGGCCAGACCGAAACGCCCTCCACCCGCCGACGCCTCCGAATCTTCGAGGTTCCCGTCTCCTACGCCGGTCGCACCTACGAAGAGGGCAAGAAGATCACCTGGCGAGACGGCGTCTCCGCCCTCCGCTGCATCCTCCGCTACAACCTCTTCAAGCCGTGATCCGACCCCCAACAGGGGGTGCGCGGCTTCCCATCCGAACCCCCGCCACCGGCCCGACGGTCCCCTCCCGCATTCGTCCCACCGACCCGGGCTCGCGCATCGGGCTCGCCCAACCCCCCTCTACAC
>CAZHKB010000485.1:0-2246 GCA_964533405.1 uncultured Phycisphaeraceae bacterium
GGTGCGCATGGGGCGAGGGTAGTGGGGGTGCGAGTGAGGGCGGATCGGGATCGATTGCGAGGGATCACGACCACGATGGGCGGGGGGTGGCGGTGCCGCCGCTTTGGGTGGCTATGCCGATCACCCGCATCCTCGCGGCTTTTCGCATCGACCCTCAGTGCGTTGGCAAGGCCGCCCGTCGAGATCACGCGCCGCGGGCTGCTCGCACCGATTTGCTCCGAGGAGTTCGCAAGTCGGTGCCAGGAGTTCCGGGGCGCAGGCCACGAGTTCGGTGCGGCGCTGTGCGAGAATTCCCATCACGCGCGGCGTCGACGCGCGACGGCCAGGGCGGCAAGCCCGAGCAGCGCCAGACCTGCGGGAGCCGGCACGGGCTGGACCACGAACTGGCTCAGGATCGTCGGCTGCATCCCCGTGATCAGATTCGGGTTGGCCAGCAGAGTCGCCTCGTCGTACCACGGGATGCCCCATGTCGTGACCGTGAGCCACTGCGTAACCGGATCCACGTGGAAGTCGGTCCAACCGAAGGAGTTGGTCGCGGTGTATCCGCCCTGGAGCAGCGTCGCGTTGATGTCCGAGCCTTGCAGGCCCAGCGGGTCATAGCCCAGCGGCGTGATCTGGGCGTTGACCAGGGCCGTGATGTACGCCTCCTGCTGGGCCAGGGGCAGGCCGTTGTAGACGGCCAAGGGCAGGGCGCCGGGCAACCCCAGGCTGGCCGCCAAGCCCGCGACGGTCGGGCCGAAGGGGGCGGCATAGGCGACGGAACCCGTGGTGACCTCGAAGGCACCGGTCGACTTCTGAGGCCCGCCCGGGAAGTCCTGGTAAGACACGTTGTTGACCAGCGTGCCGTGAATGTCCGCCGACACGAACACCACGTTCCCGATGTTGTTGTCGTCGATGTAGTTCAGGAGGTTGGTGCGCTCGGCGGCGTAGCCCTCGAACCGGTCCGAAGCCCCGACGACCCCGAGGTTCTGGATCGGCTCGGGCATCATGACGAACTTCCAGGTCGTTCCCGCGGCCTGGGCCGCCGACAGGCCGCCCTTGAGATCCGCCAACTGCTGGACCCCCAGCATCGTGCGCCCGGGCGTGAACGCCGCGCCCAGATAGCTCGCCACGGAGAGCGGATTCAGCGGGTCGGCCGCCGGGAGCCCCTGATCGCGGAAGGAGCGGGCATCGATGGAGAACACTGCGGCGTCTGAGCCGTAGCCTCGTTCGCGGTAGAGCCGGGATTTTCCGGCGGTGCGCGGGTCGCCAGTCGCCCCGTACACTTCGGTGTTGATGGGGTTGTACTCGTGGAACGCTTGGATGCCGGTGGAGTACAGCTGGGTCTCGTTGATGAAGTTACCGGCCTGTCCCGCGAACCGGGGATCGCTCGACGGGTGGGCCCCTCCGGCGAAGTCGTTGGTGACCTCGTGGTCGTCGATCATGGAGAGGACGGAGGTGCTGGCGCGAAGGTCAGCCAGTGTGTTGAGCCCGAACCGCGTGGAATACACCTCGTTGTGCTTGGCGCGGAACTCGCCCAGCGTCGTGGCCTGCGGCAGCGGCACCGCGGGAGAGGCGATGTCGGCGTAGATCGTGTCACCCAGCGACACCCACAGGTCCAGGTTCGCGCCCGGCACGTTCCGGACAGAGGGATAGGGCGAGAGCTCACCCCGCCAGTCGCCCGAGACGCCCATGCGGAAGCCGGTGTGGACCCCCGCCAGACTGGGCGTGCGCAGGCGCCCCGTCGCGGACGCCCCGGCGTTGTCGATCGCGCGATAGTAGTACTGCGTCCCGGCGTTGAGGCCGCCGATGGTGGCCTTGACGGGCAGCGTCGGGTCAGTGACATTGACCATCTGCGAGCCCGCGATCAAGCCGAACGCCGGATCGGTCGAGTACTGGAACGTCACCGGCCCGAGCGCGTCGCTGCGGGTCCACAGCACGGTGGACCCGGGCGTGGTGTCCCCCGAGGCAACGCCATTGGGCAGGCCAGCGCTGGCTTGGCCGACGATCAGGGTGAGCAGCGTGGGCGCGAGAAAGCGTGCATTGATCGGGCGGGGCATGTGTCTCTCCTGGGTGCCCCGCGCCTCTTCAGGATCGCGGGTGAGTGAAAGACTACATCCCTCAATGCCGGGAGCGTACTCAGATCGCGTGAATGATCCGTCAAGGGTCGACCGGGAAGCGCTCACACCCTCGCCGCCCCCACCCCGCCCGACCTGACCTCCACCACGGTTTGCGTGTCGCCGCGGGGCATGATGCCGATGGTGGCC
>CAZHKB010000486.1:0-2232 GCA_964533405.1 uncultured Phycisphaeraceae bacterium
GGTTTCATGCGGCGACCTCGCGCGGGGGTTGGGCCCAGGGGGAGGGGGCGGCGGCCGCCAGGGCGCGGATGGACTGGGCGAGCGAGCGGACGGTGTGGATGGAGAGGCGGAGTTTCCTGGCGGCGTCGCGCATGGAGAGGCCCTGGACGAAGCAGGCGCGCCCGACGCGGACCATGACGGGGGGCCAGGAGTCGCTCTGGGTGCGGACAAGCTGGTAGGTGGGGGTGAGCAGGCGGCGTGCGAGGCGCCTGACGCGGCGCCTGAGGGTGGCGGAGCGCTGGTGGAGCGTGGCCGGGTCGGGGTCGTCGGCGCGGGCGAGGGAGTGGACGGAGCGCCCGTCGGCGTAGACGGCGATGAGCAGGGCGCGGTCGGCGGCGTCGAGCAGGTCGGCGCGATGGATGAGGGTGAGGCAGACGTCGCGGTGGCGCAGGCGGGAGCGGGTGCGGATTGGGGCGAGGGAGCTGAGGGATTTGTCGAGCGGCATGGACCACCTCCGGGGTTGCGCGTGTGTGTGAGGCGCGGGCGAGTCGAAGGCGGGGCGTCCGCCCCGTGTTTCCTTCTTTAGGAACCGACTTGACAATGTTCCCATACGAGGCAACACTTTTCAAGTGGTTGTTTGGTATCGACGCGAAATGGCGCACAAAGGCGTCGATGGCGTCGGGAGGCGGTGTCGGTGCGCCGAGCGGGTGGTGTGAACGGAGGCGGGCATGGGCGAGCAGGCCAAAGCGGTGGGGGAGTTGATCCGGTCGGCCAGGCGGCGGGCCGGGCTTTCGTTGGCGGAGATGGCGACGAGGGTGGAGTGCGGGCGGAGCCACCTGTCACAGATTGAGAATGCGAAGCGCAATGCCGGGCAGGAGTTGCTGGTGCGGATCGAGGGCGGGCTGGGGCTTCCCGAGGGGAGCCTGGTTGCGGCGGCGGGGCTCAGCCGCGCGCCCGAGGTGTTGCAGCAACGTGTGAACGATCTCGAGGAGCGGACGACGGCGGCGCGGCGTCTGGCGGAGATTCTGCGTGGCAGCGGGGTGGATGATCGCGGAGGGATTCGCGGTGCGCTGGATGTGGCGCATCGGTCGGGGGAGCTGGAGAAGTTGGTGCAGACGATTGCGCCAGAGGGTGGAAAGGCGGGCAGGGACGCGAAGCGAGGCGGCCCGGGTGCAGGGCGGTCGAAGGATGCGGAGCGGGGTCGGGCGCGGGGAGTCGGGGATCACGGGGGAGCAGCAGCCGCTCAGAGCCGCGGCTGGTGGCACGGGGTTGGGACGCCCGACGCGGCGCGGCGCGCGGTCGGGCCAGAGAGTGGGCACGGGGGCGGGGCGATGTCGGTGGATCGGGCGATGCCGCGATTGGTGCCGCTGATCAATCGTGTGGCGGCGGGAACGCTGGCGGAGTTCACGGACCTGGGGTATCCGGCGCGGATGGCGGATGAGTATGTGCGCACGCTGGATGTGGAGGACCCCGATGCGTTCGCGGCGCGGGTGACGGGGGACTCGATGGCGCCGGAGTATCACGAGGGCGATGTGGTGGTGTTCAGCCCGGCCCAGGCGGCGGCGAGCGGTGACGACTGTTTCGTGAGGCTGGAGCCGGACCACGAGACGACGTTCAAGCGGGCGTTCTTCGAGAAGGACGGGCGCGGGCGGGAGGTGGTGCGTTTGCAGGCGATCAACCCGGCGTATCCGCCGCGGGTTGTGCGGCGCGAGGAGGTGGCGGGGTTGTACCCGGCGGTGAGCGTGGTGCGGAAGGTGGGGAAGCGCGCGTGATTCATGGATCAACGGAGCCGACTGCGCGAGCAGTCGGGCAAGCGCCCGGCGCGGAGGGCGGATGATGCCTGGAGGGCACGCGGCCTGTCGCGTTTGTCGCGATTCACCTGGGGCGTGGTTGTGTGGTGGCCGACCGCTTGCGCGGCCGGTTCTGTTGGGCGAGGGCTCTTCTGGTCAGAGATACGACAGCCACCAATCCTTGCGGCGATTGCGGAGGCGCATGAACCAGCGGCATGGGAACCAGAGGATGAGCAGCGTGAGGAGCCAAGCGGCGTAGGCGATCCAGAGTTGGGGCGTGTAGGTGGTGGGCCACGCGGCGGGGTTGAGTTGCCAGCCGGTGATGACGGCGTGGAGGGCGTACCACAGGATGGCGGAGCAGAGGTGCAGGAGCGGGATGTGGAGGACGTAAAAGAAGAGAGGAACGCGGCCGAAGGTGTTGAGGATGGTGGTGATGGGGCGTGGGAGGCGGGGGAGCACGGGC
>CAZHKB010000487.1:0-2232 GCA_964533405.1 uncultured Phycisphaeraceae bacterium
CCACCGCGGAACCCACCGCCTCCCGCTCTTCAATCGCCCCGCTGGGCGCCAGCGTGCCAATCAGCACCGCCACCACCCCGCGCTCCGCGATCGGCAGAAAGCACCGCGCCGCACGATCACACCAGTCGGGCGTCGCCACCGCCGGCAACCCGCACAATCGCTCCGTCACGCGCGTTGACGCAACCAGCCACGCCTGCTCCGCATGCATCGGTGACATCTGGCCTCCGGATTTCCGCCGTCCCGGCCTTCCCGGGCGGCACTGATTCCCGTCGGACCTTCCGGTACCCGCGGCCCCGCCCCCCGATCCCGAGCGCCGCCTCACTTCGATCAACCTCCCACACGCCACGCGTGTCAAGACGGTCAATCTCCCTCCCTGTATCGGTAATCCTACCAACTCCACCATGCCCCCCCCAAGTGAAATTCCCCCCACTCCAAACGTGAAGGGAATAAAGCCCGAGTTCAAACACGCCTCAACACGCCTGTTCTCACTCCGGCTGGTCCATCGCACGCCTTTGTGCGGGATCGACACGCCAGCACGCGGGGCAACCCCACCGTTGCCGCCACGTTCTCCACCACCCGCCCCGCTACCCTTTGACCCCGACGCCCACGCCGACTTCCCGTCGCGACCGTGTGTGCATCGCCCAAAGGACACGCATGGCCTCGACGCCCTCAACCCGCGCCCCAGCCGCCGCGCCCCGCGCCACGCCCGCCCGGAACCCCGGTCGCATCCTCATCCTCGGCGCCGGACCCACAGGCCTGGGCGCGGGATACCGCCTCAAAGAAATCGGCTACTCCAACTTCCTCATCGTCGATCGCCACCCCTACGCCGGCGGCCTGGCCCACTCCTTCACCGACTCCGCCGGCTTCACATGGGACATCGGCGGCCACGTCATGTTCTCCCACTACGACTACTACGACCGCGTCTTCGATGCCATGATGGGCCCCGACTTCACCCTCAACGACCGCGAGTCCTGGGTCCGCATGTGCGACCGCTGGATCCCATACCCCTTCCAGAACAACATCCGCTACCTCCCCCCCCAGGTCGCCTACGAGTGTCTCGCTGGCCTGGTCCACGCCAAACTCGCGCGCGAAACCGGCGCCTGGCCCGACGGCCGCCCTTGCCGCAAACCCGCGCAAACCGACAACTTCGGCGAGTTCATCGACTCCATCTTCGGCCCCGGCATCGCCCACCACTTCATGCGCCCGTACAACTTCAAGGTCTGGGCCCACCCCCCCGAGATGATGAACAAGGAATGGATCGGCGAACGCGTCGCCATGATCGACGTCGACCGCGCCCTCAAAAACGTCGTCCTGGGCTCAGACGACTTCGGCTGGGGCCCCAACAACCGCTTCAAGTTCCCCCTCAAGGGCGGCACCGGCGCCTTCTACGACCGCATCGCCCGCCACATCGGCATCGCCGGCCCTTCCAACCCGACAGCCCACATCCAACTCAACCGCCGCGTCGTCTCCATCGACGCCGACAGACGCATCGCCCACTTCGCCGACGGCTCCACCGAGCGCTACGACACCCTCATCTCCGCACTCCCCCTCGACATCCTCTGCCGCGACATCCTCGGCCCCACCATCCCCGACTCCATCCGCCACAACGCCGCCCGCCTCCGCCACTCCGCCGGCTACATGGTCGGCATCGGCCTCAAACGCCCCTGCCCCTCCACCAAGTCCTGGATGTACTTCCCCGAACACAACTGCCCCTTCTACCGCGCCACCTACCTCTCCAACTACTCCCCCCACATGACCCCAGACCGCGCCCGCTTCTACTCCCTCCTCTGCGAAACCAGCCAGTCCGACCACAAGCCCGTCAACCCCGACACCATCATCGAGGACACCATCCGCGGCCTCGAAAACGCCGCCCTCCTCGCCCCCCGCGAACGCGACGACATCGTCACCACCTGGCTCTACCACGCCGACTACTCCTACCCCACCCCCACCGTCGACCGCGACTCCATCCTCTCCTCCGTCATCCCCTTCCTCGAGTCCCGCTGCATCTACTCCCGCGGCCGCTTCGGCATGTGGAAGTACGAGGTCTCCAACACCGACCACACCCTCATGCAGGGCGTCGAAGTCGTCAACCGCCTGGTCCAGGGAGAACCCGAAACCACCATCGGCATCGTCTATGCCTCCACGGACGACGGCCGCCAGGCCGCCGCCCACGAACGAGCCCCCGTCGCTGGCTCCGGCGAAAAACGCCCCGCCCAGGTCGAACCCAAGCCC
>CAZHKB010000488.1:0-2222 GCA_964533405.1 uncultured Phycisphaeraceae bacterium
CCGTCAGATCATCCAACGCCGACTCCTGCACACGCTGCCCAGGTCACCCCGCCGCCTCAAATCGGTCCGCCGCCGATGGTCGCCGGCATGTCCCGTCCCACCGGCGCACTCACCCCGGCCTCCACCTCCGAGTCGCTCCGCATACACCCGCCAACCCCCGCCGACCCCGCTCCCAGCGCACAAGTCCCGGGCGGCCTCGCGGCCATCTCATGCACACCCGAGCACTCACCCCCAATTCCGACTCGCCGCCACACACCGCGTGCTGCGATCCTGACCGCCCACGCCGGTGCCCCCATCCGACCACCCTGACGAGGTTGCGTGTGAGGGGTCGCCGACTTTCGTGCAACCACCCTGCAGCGCAGCCAGGGCCAACGCTGTCAATTCTCCGCACTGGAGTTGACCCATTCCTCGCGTCTACCCTCCCGCGTGCCCTCCACCATCAAACTCCACCGCGTCATCAAGTGCCCGCCCGACCGCCTGTTCCGGGCCTTCACCGATCCCCGAGCCCTCGTCAAATGGATGGCCCCGCACGGCTTCGTCGCCCAGGTCCACTCCATCGATGCCAAGCCCGGCGGCTCCTACCGCATGTCCTTCACCAACTTCAACACCGGGCACACCGAGTCTTTCGGCGGCACCTACGCCGAGGTCAAGCCCGGCCAGCTGCTGCGCTACACCGACAAGTTCGAAGACCCGAAGATGCCCGGCACCATGAACATGACCGTCACCTTCCGAAAGGTCGAGGTCGGCGGTCCGGTCTGCACCGAGCTCAGCATCATCCAGGAAGGCATCCCCGACATGATCCCAGCCGAAATGTGCTACCTCGGCTGGCAGGAATCCCTCTCCATGTTGGCCGCGCTGGTCGAGCCCGAAGTTCCGTAGCACCCTCTCCGTCTGTCCGCCTGTCTTTCACTGCTCCCTCGCCACCATCCACTCCGGCAACCCCCTCACCTTCACATCCGCGCCAACGCACACCAGCGTCGTCTTGGCCACAATCAACACATCCTCACCGGCCTCCCGCAATCGCTCCACATCCGCCGCCACCCGCTCCACCAATCGCACCTCATACTCGTGCTCAAGCTTCACCTTGCTCCCGCCCGTCACACGGCAATGCACGTCAAGCAGGTCGTCGTACCGCCCCGGCCTGCGATACTTGATCTCCAGCCCCGCGATCACCAGAAACACGCCGGCGGCCTCCATCTGCCCATACGTCACGCCGCCCTCGCGCAGCATCTCGGTGCGGGCGATCTCGAGCCAGGCGACGTAGGAGGCGTGGTGGACGACGCCGAACGGGTCGCACTCGCAGTAGCGGACGCGGAGGCGGGTCGCGCCCTCGCGCGGCAAGGGACGGGAGGGGCGGAGGTCGGACTCGGAAGCCATGGCGGAGGATAGGGAGTGGCGGAGTGACGACCAGACGAAGCGGCGAAGCGGCGAGGTGGCGAAGTGGCGACTGACGTGCGTGTCTATGGGGCCTCGCTCGCGTCTACCGGCGGCATGGATTCCGCAAAGAACCGTGCGATGGCCGCTTGGATGTCGGTTCCCTTGGTCAGGTCGAGGTGGTCGCCGCCGACCACGTTCAGGCGCGTGACGTGGACGCCCGCGTCGCGGGCCGCGGCTTCGAGCAGGGCGGCGTGGCGGAAGGGGACGATGTCGTCGTCGTCGCCGTGGACGATGAGGTAGGGGCGGGCTTCGAGTCTGGCGACGGAGTCAACGGCGTCGAGGCCTTCGGGGATGAGGAATCGGCCGAGCGAGCCGGCGTGGTCGGAGGCGACTTCCTTCCAGCGAGAGAATGTGGCGAGGGTGACAACCGCCCGGACGCGCGGCTCGATGGCGACGAACCCGAGCCCGATGTTGCCGCCGAGCGAGTAGCCCAGCAGGCCGATGCGGTCGGGGTCGACGTCGGGGCGTGTGAGGAGGTAGTCGAACGCGGCCCGTGCGTCGGCGACCAGGTCGGTGCGGTTGAGGCCGCGGGTCGGCAGGTCGCTGCGGCCATAGCCGCGATAGTCGAACAGCAGGACGTTGAAGCCGTGGTCGGCGAGGAAGGCGCAGAACTCGTCGTGGTCGGGCAGGCACCCGGCGTTGCCGTGGGCGACAAGGATGGTGGGCAGGCGTGGCGGGGTCGTGGCATCTGCGGGGGCCGTGGCTGGCGTGGGGGATTCGCCCGTGGCGAGCTGCGAGGCGGCGTTGATGGCGGCTCGGGTGGCGGGGTCGGTGGGGGAGTCAGG
>CAZHKB010000489.1:0-2214 GCA_964533405.1 uncultured Phycisphaeraceae bacterium
AGGGCCTCAATGTGGCGGGCTTTGCTGGTCGCGCCGATGTCTGGGGAGATCGGGGCGAGGCGACCCTCGTGCGTCAGCCGGGTGATCGCTGGATGCTCGTTGCCTCGCGGACGCCGACGCTCAGGCTCGTGCCGCTCACCGAGGAGAGCTTTCTTGAGCTGCTGCGGAGCGTGATGCGTTGATGGCTCGCCACCACCTCAAGTCGAAACTGGCTGATACGCATCAGAGTTTCGCCCAGGCATGGTTGTGGTATGAGTTCCAACGCGGGCTGCTGGGCGACGAGTCCAGCAGTGTTCTGGAAGCGATCAGCGCGGGCGAGACGCCCGCCGCTTCGCGATACTTCGGTCAGACACCTGACGAGATGCGAGACATGCTCGACCGCCAGCTCGCGGAACTCGGCAAAGCCGCCATGCTCGTGCTGCTCTCGGCCACCGAGGCGGCATTGCGCGTCGACTTCATCGATCGGGTCGCCGCCAAAGGGAAGGACGGACTGTCAAAACGCTTCGCCGAACTCGACAAGCAAAGCAAGATCCGGCCGCGTCTCAGCGAGGATGTTCTTGAAGCGTGGTTGCAGCACCTCGGTAACCGGAAGGCCTCCAGGGCCATTAATGACTTCCGGGGCGCGATCGGACTGCGAGACTGGTTGGCCCACGGGCGGTACTGGCGCCGACCGGGGCTCGAGTACGACCTCGTCGATGTGTTCGACACTTGTGACGCCCTGCTCGTCCAGACTTCGCTTCGCTGGGCTGCGCTGCTGCTGGCTCCGCCGGCGCGAGGATCACTCGCCCCCTGCCGGGCAGGTCGGCGTTCGCCCCTTCGCCCTGGCCACCCGCGCCGAATCCAGAAAATCCACCCCCCGCCGCAGATGCGGGATCACGATCGACCCGCCCACGATCAGCGCCACATCAAAGACCTCGAACAGCTCCTCATCGCTCACGCCGATCTCCAGGCACTGATCGATGTGGTACGCAACACAATCATCGCAACGCAGCACCATCGACGCGACCAGCCCCATCAACTCCTTGGTCTTCCGCGGCAGCGCGCCGTCCTGATACGCCTGCCCATCCAGCGTAAAGAACCGCTTGGTCACCAGCGTCGCCCCGACATTGGGCTTGCCGTCAACGCCGTTCCCGCGCGCCTCATCCGACCCCAGAATGCGGCAGTTCAGCCGCGACCGGAACTCATGGAACTGCTCATACCTTGACATGCCAAACCGTAGCCCGGAGCACGCAGGGGCAGCGGGCCTCCGGCCCCGGCTCCCACCCCCCCCACGCGCTGCCGATCAACCAAAATGGCTGGATCATGGTATCCGCAAACCGCAAAGCCCACCTGACGTACCCGATGAGCGCGGGAGCCGCAAGGACCACGCAAATGGCCGCACAGATCAGCCAGGAACGGACGCGGTGACGATTGCTCTTTGGCATGAGTGTTTCCTTGAGTTAAGCCTCTTAAGTCCCCATCACGCCGATCTCGATCTCGTGCCGTCTCTCCGGCCGCGCGGTCCGTGCCCCACCTCCGCGCTCTGCGCGTTCCGGATCACTTCGCGTCCTTCGCGTTCAACCAGATGAACCTCGGTTCATTCCACCCTTGCCGCGCGACTTCATTCCCTCTTCATCCCACCCCCTCCGTACCATTCCCATCGCCTCCTCCGAGGCCCGAGGGTGCGGATCGTGCCGATCCGTCAATCTAAAGGAAGAGCCATGGCACGTCCCGCCAGCGTCAACATCGGTGGCTCAGCCAACACCTCCAAGCCCCGCCGCAAACGCCGCAGCCGCCTGGGCCGCTTCCTGCTCGTCTCCTTCCTCCTCATCGTCGTCCTCATCATCGGCCTGGTCGCTCTCGCGCCCACCATCGCCTCCTCCATGGCCCCCGGCATCATCGAGAACGCCGTCAACCCCAGACTCAACGGCTCCCTCGATGTCACCGACGTCCACGTCCGCTGGACCCAGGCCGGCTCTCCCGTTCAGACCGCCACCGCCGCCGTCTACGACGACCGCCAGAACAAGATCGCGCAGGTCACCCTCGAGTCCCAGGTCGGCATCCTCAGCGTCATCGGTGGCCTGGGAAACCTCGGAGAGTTCGTCGTCACCGGCAACGCCGACATCATCCGCCACGCCGACGGCACCACCAACCTCGAGCGCGTCTTTGCCCCCATGCTCCAGGCCACGGCGCCAACCACCCCGTCCCAGCCCAGCCCCCAGCCCGGCAATCTAC
>CAZHKB010000490.1:0-2213 GCA_964533405.1 uncultured Phycisphaeraceae bacterium
CCTCTACGCCGCCCACCGCCCCCCCGAGGCGGCGGTCAGCCGGCGTCGGTGGTGAGCGGGACGAACTTTCGCCTGCGGATGTCGGCGGCGCCGAGTTGGCCGCACGCGCCCATCATGGAGCGACCCTTGGTGCGGCGGCGTTTGACGTAGACCTGTTCGGCCTTGAGCCAGGACATGAAGACATTGACGTGGTCTTCGGTGGGCGCGGGCCAGGGGCTGTTGCGGCGTGGGTTGTAGGGGATTAGGTTGACCAGCGCGAGGGGTGTGCGGCGTTGGCCGGTGGGGGAGAGGCCGCTGAAGGGCAGGAGGTAGTGGGCGAGGTCGCGTGCGTCGTCGCGGGCGTCGTTGACGCCCGGGATGAGGACGTACTCGAAGCAGAACTTGCGTTTGCCGGTGTTGGGGAAGGCCAGCAGCGCGTCGCGGAGGTCGGCCATGGGCATGGCGCGGTTGATGGGCATGATGGCGTCGCGGACGGCATCGCGCGGGGCGTTGATGGAGACGGCCAGGCCCAGGCGGTGCAGGCCGGGTTCGGAGACGAGTTGGCCGAGTTTCTTGAGCCCGTCGATGCGTCCGACGGTGGAGACGGTGATCTTGCTGGCGGGGATGGCGGGCCCGTTGGAGTCGGTGAGGATGCGGATGGCGTGTGCGACGTTGTCGAAGTTGTCGAGGGGCTCGCCCATGCCCATGAAGACGATGTTGGCGATGTCGATGCAGCGTGGCCCGTGGAGGAGGTGGCGGGCGGCGTACCACTGGGCGACGATCTCGCGGGCGGTGAGGCTGCGGAGCAGGCCCATCTGGGCGGTCTCGCAGAAGCCGCAGCCCATGGCGCAGCCAACCTGGCTGGAGACGCAGAGGGTGAAGGTCTTGCGGCCGGTCTTGCCGGTCATGGGGATGACGACGGATTCGATGTCGTGGGGGAGGGAGGTGGGCGGCTGGTTGCTCGGGGCGACGGCGGCGCCGTCGGGCACAGGCTTCAAGCCTGTGGCACCGAGAGGCAAGCCCGTAGCACCGAGGCGTGAGACGAACTTGGTGGTGACGCCTTCGGGGGATTCTTCGGAGAGGGAGCCAACGATTTCGGGGAGGGTGACGGGGGCGAAGGGGTTGTTGGTGATGCCGTTGCGGAACGCGTGGCGGTAGGCGTCAAGGGCGCGATCGGGGCGGTATGTGGCGAGGGCGACGAACTCGGCGCTGGTGTGCGCGAGGGGGTCGGGTGAGTTTGTGGGGGCGGATGCGGGCACGGGGGAGTGTAGGTTTGGGGACGCCGGTGCGCGGTGCTGGCGCTTGGGAAATGGCGATGGGAAACGCGCGGAAGCTGGGATCGGTGTTTCGTCCGCCCTGCGGGCGGTGGCAGAAATGACGGCGTTTCCAGGGGCTAAAGCCCCTGGCTCCCTTGGTGTGCCCTTCGGGCGAGGAGAGGTGGTGCGCAGGATCGCGGTGCGGGAAGGATCACGCTGGAAGGTGGGTTTGAAGGTTGCGGAGGCGGTGTGGGTCTGGGGCCGGAGGCTCCAGACCCCTGCCGACCAACTGGTGCCCGCCACCGGCTGCCTGGCGTTTGTCAGCGTCTGTCACCGTCTGGGGGTTCGGACGTGGTTTCGGCGCGGGGTGACGTTGATCTCGACGGAATCGGAGCGGACGACGCGGGTGGCCTTCCAGCGTTGGCCGTTCTGCTCGGCGTCGTATTCGACGCGTGAGCGGTCCTTGAGAGCCTTGAAGCCCTCGCCCTGGATGACGGAGAAGTGAACGAAGATGTCCTGGCCCTGGGGTCCGACGATGAAGCCGAAGCCCTTGCGCGGGTCGAACCACTTGACTTCGCCCTCGATGGATTCGAGGCGCGAGTCTGATTGATCGCTCATGCAGCACCGCCTCTCGCGCTGTCGCGCGCCGCAGCGTCCCCGTGAGCGGACGGAGAAGCCAACCACGAGCAACCGACCCCCCCACGGGATCGGCGAAAGCAACCGGCAAGCCGGCTTTGGACGACCGACCTGGAGCCGACGCCCGCGGCGGCACCCTTGGAAAGGCGACAGACCCGCGAGCCAGAATCGGCCCAACGCCGATCACCGGCAGACCGGCATGGGCGTCCGCAAGCGCCCACCGCCCGAGAACGGGCGAGTGTTCAAGATAGCAAGTTTGGAGGTGGCGTCAATCGGCAATCGTGGGCGGTGAGAAGATGGGGCGGGGGCTGGGGGGTCGAGGGACGCAGGTGTGTGCGGTAT
>CAZHKB010000491.1:0-2206 GCA_964533405.1 uncultured Phycisphaeraceae bacterium
GTTCATGGGCCAGCGCCACTCGATGCCGATGAGGTGGGCGGTGATGAGCAGGACGAGCACGCCGGTGATGGCCCGCAGTTTCCCAAGCAGACGCGGGAAACGCGAGCGCCCGCGGCGCTCGCTGCGCCAGGGGACGCCCTCGCCCATCGGCTTGAAGACGACGTAGGCGAGCGAGGTGCCCGCGAACACGCACCAGGCGATCCCGGCGGGCCAGACGAGGAACTGGCGCGGGACAAAGGAGATGGGCTGCGACCAGCGGAACCGATCGGACACGAACACGCCGATAACCCACAGTCCAAGCAGCAGCCCCGCGCTAAGCAGCGCGGCAAGGGCCAGGGCCAGAATGGTCCGACGCAACGAACGCATGCGACCGATACACGATAACAGGTTGGCGGATGCCCGCTGGGGCGGTGCGTGGGGCGTGTGCCCAGGCCCGCGGGGTGGGCGGGAACCCGAGCCTCCCGCACTTCGTACACTGCTCGCCTCGCCGGGCGACTCTCGCGCTTCCCATGCGGCAATCCACGCGACTTATCGTCAACACGCTGGTGACCTACTTCCGCATGGCGCTCACCGTGGGGCTGGGGCTGGCGGTGACGCGGATCGCGCTGGGGCAGCTGGGCGCCGAGGATTTCGGCACGCTGGCGACGCTGGGGGCGTCGGGGATTCTGTTGCTTTTCCTTTCGGATGCGCTGACGGCCAGCACGCAGCGGCACCTGGCGTTTGAGATCGGCCGGGACGATCACGCGGCCCTTGCCACGGTGTTCAACACCGCGCTGGTGATCTTCGGCGCGCTTGGGCTGGTGGCGGGCGCGGTGGGGATGGCGCTGTGGCCCGTGCTGCGGTCGATCATCGAGGTCCCACCGGGGCGTGGCGACGCGGCGTTCTGGGTGTATGTGCTGACGCTGGCGAGCCTGGTGGTGACGGTGCTTGCGACGCCTTACCGCGGATATCTGACCGCCAAGCAGTCGTTCGTGTGCATCGCGCTGTATGACCTGGGGCAGGCGGTGTTCGGGCTCATCGCGGTGCTGATCCTGACGACGATGGGCGGCGACAAGCTCGTCCACTACGCGTGGTTGCTGCTGGGCGTGAGGGTGGCGGCCGAGAGCGTGGCGGTGGCGGTGTCGCTGGTGGCGTTCCGGGATTGCTGGCCACGGCCCTGGCTGTTCAGGATGAAGGAGGTGCCGCGGATCGCGTCGTTCGCGGGGTGGTCGCTGTTCGTGCTGATCGCGTGGCGTCTGCGGGTGCAGGGGTCGGCGATTCTGCTCAACTCGTTCTATGGACCGGGGCCGAGCGCGGCGTATGGGCTGGCGACGCAGGTCGGTGGGTACCAGAACCAGGTTGGTGCGGCGGTGTGGCGGGCGGTGTCGCCGGCCATGACGTCGATCGAGGCCAAGGGGGGCGACCGGGCGGTGCAGTCGCTGGCGCTGGTGTCGAGCAAGTACCTGACGCTTCTGACGCTGTTCTTCCTGATCCCGGTCGAGTATGAGATGGAGCAGCTGCTCGGCTTGTGGTTGAAGGGACCCCTGCCGCCATTCACCGTGAGTCTGACGCGGCTGGTGCTGGTGTGGACGGCGCTGAACTGGGTGTCGGTGGGGTATCAGATGGCGATGGAGGCCAAGGGGAATCTGGGGCGGTACGCGATCTTCCTGTCGGCGTTCGATGCCGGGGTGCTGGTGGTACAGATCGCGGCGCTGGCGTTCATCCCGCTGGGGGCGGACTCGCGCCCGGTGGTCGATCCGTGGCTGATGCAGGTGATCGCGATCGTGATCCTGGCGGCGCAGAACGTGGGGCGGGCGTGGTATGTGGGAAAGGTGTTGCACATCCCGCTGTCTCGGTGGGCGCGGGAGGTTTTGCTGCCATGCGCGGTGGTGGGCGTGATCGCGGGGGGGATTGCGCTGGTGCCATTTCTGTGGATGGCTGCATCGCCCTGGAGGTTGCTGGCGACGACCGCGGCGTTTGGGTTGACGGCCACGCCGGCGATCTGGTTCCTGGCGATGGCGGCGTGGGAGCGGGAGCACTTTGTGCGCGTGGCGCGAGGGGGTGTGCGGCTGGGGTTGAAGTTGATGGGACGCAAGCCGCCCGAACCGGCGAGCGCGACGCTGGATCAGGGGATCTCGGGGTGATTTGAACCGCGAACCCATCTCGGGCGTGCCATCAGGCGTGGCGTTGCTCGCCTGATGCGGCTGGTCGACCCTGGCGAGATTGC
>CAZHKB010000492.1:0-2200 GCA_964533405.1 uncultured Phycisphaeraceae bacterium
GACTGGAATCCCGCCGCCACTTCCCGAAAGATCATCCGCAATCCCGGCCCGCCCAAGGCCTCCCCCACGGATTCACGTTGTGCGGGAGAACCAGCCTTGGGCTATGCTGGCAGGGGTAGCACGGGCGTGCAGCCCGTGCCAACTCTCCCGGTGGCACAGGTTTGAAACCTGTGCCAACTGCGAAGCAGTTGTCCGAGCCACCCACGGCTCGGAGAGGAGGTAGGTGGTGGGCATTCTCAGAAAAGGCTTCGACTTCGTCGCCGGCCTCATCCCCGGCTACAAGGGCTACAAAGACAAAGAGCAGCGCCGCGACTGCGACCGCGTGCTCCGCCACACCATCACCACCCGCCTCCAGGAACGCAAGAGCGTCGTCGACCGCGCCATCGCCGATTCCTCCCGCAAGTTCCAGTTCGACAACCTCGAACCCCTTGAACTCGTCAAGCGCAAGATCGAGCGGGTCGCCGACCTGGCCCGATACGCCCCGGCCGGCTACTCCGGCATGTTCGACACCGTCGAGATCGGTCCCGAGCAGCTCGACCAGATCTACAACAACGACATGGCCGTCCTCCAGCGCATCGACGAACTCTCAGCCCTCATCGACAGCCTCCCCAAGGCCCAGGACGTGCCCTTCGCCGCCGACTCCTGCATCGACGCCCTCCAGAACATCGAAAAGGCCATGCAGGAACGCGACCACGTCCTGATGGAGATCAAGTAGGAGGGCACTGGGCATCAGGCACAGGGCACTCGCCTGGGCCCGATGCCCAAGAGCTGTCCGACCTCACCCACCCCTCACGCCTTTCTCCGCGTCCTCCGCTCCCCTCTGCCCCCTCCGCGTTCGCGTCGGTTCCCCGCCCAATGCCTAGTGCCCCGTGCCTAGTGCCGCTCTGAGACTCACCATGCCCCAACTCGCCCAGATCATCGAGTTCCAGGACCCCGTCGGCGACGTCCTCGCCGCCCGCCTTCCCGCCTCCGGCGAAGGCGTCATCGAATGGGGTTCGCAACTCATCGTCCGTGAAGGCCAGATCGCGGTCTTCTTCCGCGACGGCAAGGCCATGGCCACCTTCGAGCCGGGCCGGTACGTCCTGACCACCCAGAACGTGCCCGTGCTCACCAAGTTCGTGACCGGCATGGTCTACGGCAAGGGCAACACCCCCTTCCGGGCCGAGGTCTACTACGTCTCCAGCACCCTCTTCCGCGACCTCAAGTGGGGCACGCCCGAGCCGGTCTACATCCCAGACCCCATCCTCATGCAGATCCCGATCCGCGCCAACGGCCGCTTCGCCATCCGCATCTCCGACCCCTCCGTCTTCGTCCCCAAGGTCGTCGGCACCCGCCCCATCTTCCGCGCCCGCGACATCGAGGACTTCCTCCGCGCCCAGTACATTGTCGCCGCACTCACCGACGGCGTCGCTAGCCTCAACAAGTCCTTCGCCGAACTCCCGCGCTACTACCGCGACGTCGGCATCGCCGTCAAGGCCATCATCGCCCCCGAGGTCGCCACCCTCGGCATCGAGATGACCGAACTCGCGGTCAACTCCGTCTCCACCACCGAGGAAATCCGCCAGGTTCTCGACCGCAACGCGGGCATCGCCTCCGAAGCCTTCGCCAAGGCCCGCGGAACCCAGTGGGAACTCGAGGCCAAGGCCGCGGGCGCCGCCAAACTCGCCGAGGCTGGCACCTCCTACCAGCAGGTCGGCATGGCCGACGCCATGAAGACAATGGCCGCCAACCCGGGCCAGGGCTCCGGTGGAGGCGGCGGCACCGCCATGGACACCGGCGTCAACCTGGGCCTCGCCATGATGATGCCCCAGATGATGAACCAGATGCTCAACCCGGGCGCCCAGCCCGGCACCGCCGGGGCGCCCGGAGCCGCCGTCGGTGTCACGGCCGTCGCCACCCCCGTCGATCCCTTCGCCAAAATCAAGCAACTCAAGGAACTCGTCGACATGGGCGCCATCAGCAAGGAAGAGTTCGAAGCCAAGAAAGCCGAGCTCCTCAAGTCCATCTGACCCCAGGCGCCCCAGGCGTGCGGCCTGTGCTCCTTCGCGCCACCCGTCGCGGCTCTGAGCGACTGCTGCGAACAACCCAGACCCACTGATTCACGCCCAACCCCCAACTACGACGATCTCAACTTTCACCCTCCTCCCAGCCCCCCTTCGCGTACTTTGCGAACCTCGCGTTCAACAGGACAACCCCAAGC
>CAZHKB010000493.1:0-2199 GCA_964533405.1 uncultured Phycisphaeraceae bacterium
CCCCCGGCCTCACCGCCGACCCCGCAGTCATCGCCCTGCTCGAACAGCGCGCCGCCGCCCGCGTCGCCAAAGACTTCAAGCAGTCCGACACCATCCGCGACCAGCTCACCGCGCTCGGCTACGCCATCCAAGACGCCCCCAACGGCAAGGTCGAAGTCCGTCGCGCGTAGCCCGCCTCGCCTCTCGCGCCCGTGCCCCCGCGCGCGATCGGGCAACCGTCCACAGACCTCTGGCGTGATTCACGCCACTGGTGTCCGGGGGGTTGCCCGACCGCTTGCGCGATCGGCTCTGTTGCGCCGCCGGTCAAAAACACAGCGGGCCGGGTTTGACCCGGCCCGCCGCTTCAGTGATGTGTCAAGACGCGAGTTTCACCCCGCGTCGGGTGGATTACCACCCGCCGGAGCGGCCACCGCCGCGACCGCCGCTGCCACCGCCACCGCCAGAGGAGCGGCCGCCGCCCCCGCCGCCGTAGCCACCGCCGCCGCCACCGGAGGAGCGACCACCGCCGCCGCCGCCGAAGCCGCCACGGCTGCCGCCGCCACGGCCGCCGCCGAAGCCGCCGCCGCCGCCGCCAGCGCGGTCCTCGCGCGGGCGAGCCTCGTTGACGGTCAGATCGCGGCCATCCACGTTCTGGCCGTTGAGGGCGTTGATGGCGTTCTGGGCCTGGGCCGCGTCGTTCATCTCGACGAAGCCAAAGCCACGGGGACGACCGGTCTCGCGGTCCATGACCAGCGTCGCGGACGCGACCTCTCCGTGCTCCTCAAAGAGCTGGCGGAGCTTGTCCTCGGTCGTGGAGAAGGACAGATTGCCGACGTAAATCTTCATCTGAAACTCGATTCAATCGCCCGAGATCGAAAACCGCTGCGCAGAATCGGGCGAGATCGAGCGCCGGTAGCCCCGTCAGTCCCGCCCGACTCCGGGCGGACTCCTTCGCGAACCGTGACGAGTATAGCACCGATTCCACCCCGTTTGCATCATGTTCAGCGAATTCTCTTCGACTTCCGGGCCGTATCCCCCTAGGATCAACCCGAAGCGGGGCTGCCGGGCGGATTTTGGCTGTTCGGCGGGTTCTGGCGATGTGGAGATCCTGTGGACGAGGTGTGCTCGCCCGGTGGTCAACGCCTCGCTTGCTCGACTGTCGATCGCTGGATGGGCCGTCTATGTCCGCCATTGCCTGAAATCACGTCCTGCGACCCCTGAGGGTGGCTGCTTCCCGGTGCCGGGACGTGTGCTGTCGTGTCGCGATGGTCCCGAGTGAGGGATCCCGCGCTGCGGGGCGGACGTGCTGACCAAGCGTGGTCCTCCAAATTCAACTGACGTGTCTTCGGCCTTCTGACTCACCTGAGTCGGAGGTCGGTGTGGTTGTGTTCGGCGCGGCTGATGTCGCCCGGCGCGGCCCGCTCCGACCCCCGCCCCGGGTTCGACGAGATCAACTTCCAATGTCACACAAGTCTCGCCCCGACGACCGGGGCTTTTCGTGCATTCACTGTGGCCGGGGCGTGCCCGGCGTGGCGTGGGGAACCAGCCACCGGAATCACTGCCCGCACTGCCTGTGGTCGAGGCACCTGGATGATGAGCCGGGGGACCGGCGATGTCCGTGCGTGCAGCCGATGGAGCCCATCGGGATCGAGGTGCGGGCCGACGGGGAGTGGGCGCTGATCCACAGGTGTACGGGGTGCGATGTGCTGCGGACCAACCGAATCGCGGGGGATGATGCGGAGCGAACGCTCCTGGCGCTGGCGCTGAGGCCGATCGCGAGGCCGGCGTTTCCGCTGGATGGGATGGCGTGACGAAACGTGGGCGGTCGTATGGGCGGTCGGCGCGGTGGCCCACGGGGAGTCGCGTGCTCAGGCACGCGTCCCGGATGGCGCGCATCGCCGCCCGTCGGCGATTACTCTTTGGACAATGGCCTCACTCGCGGACATGCTGGCGGCCCTTGGGGACGGCTCGGCGCTTTCGGAAGCGGACGCCGACGCGCTGTTCGAGGCGTTGCTGGTTGGGCAACTGGATGCGGCCCAGATCGCGGGGGTGCTGGGGCTGCTGCACGCGCGAGGGCCGACGATCGATGAGGTTGTCGGGGCGGCGCGGGCGATGCGGCGGCATGTGACACGGGTGCCGGTTTCGAGGCCGGAGTCGATCGTGGATACCTGCGGGACCGGCGGCGCGCCCAAGACGTTCAACGTGTCGACGGCGGCGGCG
>CAZHKB010000494.1:0-2198 GCA_964533405.1 uncultured Phycisphaeraceae bacterium
GGTGAAGTCGGCGGAGGGGATGGGGTCGAGGAGGTTGTGGAGAGTGACGAGGGCGGCACCGAAGATGAGCGAGACGTGCCATGGGAAGCGGACGAGGGCGGCCATGACGATCATGGAGACGCCAAGAGCCCAGATGACCTGGAACGTGATGACGCCGGCGAAGAGGAAGCCCCAGGAGGCGGCGATGACGGTGAGTTCGAGGGCGATGAGGAAGAGGCCGCGGGTGAGGAGGAAGCGGGGGAGGGAGGTTTGGTTGACGGGGGCATCGGGTTGATCGGCACCGAGTAAGCCCGCGGAGCCGGGCTGACTCGGTGGCACGGTGGAGGGCGTACCCCCTGAGTCGGCGTCGCAGAGCCTTGCGGGCACGTGCCCCGCACGCGGGGGAGGGGGTCGGTGCTGTCGGAGGTAGATGGAGGTGCCGGCGAGGAAGACGAAGACGGGGGCGCAGAAGTGGGTGATCCAGCGGGTGAGGAAGAGTGCGGGCGAGGCGTGTTCGAGGTCTGTGGGCTGGTGTGGGAAGGGTGCGAAGTAGTCGCGGGCGTGATCGAGGGCCATGAGGATGATGACCAGACCTCGAAGGAGGTCGATCGAGGCGAGGCGGGATGGGGGGGTCACGAGGTTTGGCGGCATGGTGGAGTGCGGTTGATCGTGCCCGCTCCGTCGGCGTCGCGGAGCCTTGCCGCCCCCTGCCCCGCGCGCGGGGGAGTGGGCGCAAGCACGCGGGCAAGGAGTCAGCGCCGGCGCGGGCCGGGGTCGCGGATCTCGGTCATGGGGAGGTTCTTGGCGCGCCAGAGGGCGGAGATGCGGTCGTAGTCGGTGGGCTCGCCGCGGGTGAGGGAGTGTCCGACTTCGCGGAGCGTGCCGCGCCAGCGGAGTTCGCCGTCGAAGGAGAGGTGGTGTGTCTCGGCGTCGTCGCCGAAGGAGCGCTCGATGGTCCAGCCGAGGCCCTCGGATTCGGGCTGGACGGAGTCGTGGATGAAGCGGCAGGTGGAGGCGCCGGTCTGCCAGGTGTAGTAGCCGAACTCGGTGGGGAAGCCGGCCTGTGCGAGCATGTCGGCGAAGAGGAAGAACTCGACCTGCGAGAGGTAGCCCTGCTCCTCGAAGACTGGGCGGACGACGGTCTCTGGCTCGCCGGGGGCGCGGGTCCAGACGGTGAGGTCCGCGCCGTCGCGGGCACCGACCTCGGAGAAGGTGGCGGGACGCGGGAAGAGCGGGGTCTGGATGACCATGCGGTTGAGCCAGCCCTCGCGCTGGCGGTCGTAGGACATCCAGTAGGTGGCGGCATAGTCGGCGATGACGCGGCGTCGCTCGCCGGTGATGGGGTCTTCGGCGCTGTCGAAGTAGCGGCCACCGACGAAGACGATGTAGCCCTCTTCCTTCTCGATCTCGGCGTAGGCGTCGCGGGGCTTTTCGGGGTCGATCTCGCCGCGAGGGCCTGTCCAGCAGAGGACGCGGCGGACGCCGCGCTCGCGGTCGTCGGCGTCGTCGCCGTTGCCAGCGGGGTTGTAGAGGCGTTCCATGCGTCCATCGACGCTGGTCATGGCGGCCTGGTAGTGCTCGGGGGTGCGTGTGGCGATGAGGCGTGAGGCGGCGAGCATGAGCGGCCAGCGGCGGGCGGCCTCTTCGGCGGGGTCGAGGAACTCGAGGGCGGCGACGAGCGTCTCGTAGTGCGGGCGTGCGGCGAGGTAGTTCTCCTCGGGGCAGATCATCTCGAGGACGAGGAAGTTGGGGCCGGCCAGGTCGATGAGGGTGTGCGCGATGACGAGGCCCGTTTCGGAAACGCGGCGTGGGACACGCATGTAAAAGCGGTAGGCGTCGCGGCCGGCGACCACGAGGGCGGAATCCCTCTCGAAGATGGCGTAGGCCTCCGGCGGCGCGCCGGTGCCGGCGGCGGCGGCGTCGATGACCTTCTGGGCGGAGCCTTGGGCGAGGATGTCGAGGGCGGCGGATTCGTCAAGGGAGCTCGGGGTGTGCAGGCGGAAGACCATGAGGGAGTCGGGGGGGAAGAGGGTGTAGGTGGTGATTTCCTCGGCGGAGAGGGGGTCGAAGAGGACGTCGAAGTGGAAGGGGCGTTCGCCGCCGCGTCGGTCGCCGCGCTGGACGTCGGCGGGGACGGCGGTGAACTTGGAGCGTTCGACGATCCAGCCCAGGGGGATGGGCAGGCGCAGGCCGTGCTCGGAGAGGTAGAGGTGGTCTTC
>CAZHKB010000495.1:0-2195 GCA_964533405.1 uncultured Phycisphaeraceae bacterium
CGCCACCGCCACCCAATCGAATGCCCCACCTCCCCGCACAGCACCTGGCTTGTCCGCGCTCCAGCAGCAAATCCTCGCCGCCCTCGACAACCCGCTCACCGCCGACGCTCTCGCCCAAGCCGTTGGCCTCCCCGTCCACGACCTCCGCGCCCAGATCACCATGCTCGAAGTCGTGGGCAAGGTTCGCCGCCGCGGCAGCCTCCTCGAACGCGCACGCTGACTCGCACCGTGCCACCAGCCGTGGCCCGGAGCCGGGGGTGCAGCACGCACGCGGATCACACAACTTCGTGTCGCCGCCGCTACCCTCCGCACACCTGTGTGGCGATGCAGAAATGTCCGGTCTATGACTTGCTATCGTCACCCAAACAGTGTATACTGATTTCTGAAGGGACGGGACTTGACCGGTCGATCCCATGTGACCAATCATTCGGGTCTCGGAAGGATTCGCGACTCGCACAGTTGGTGTCTCAGTCGATCCCACAGGCGATCTCGTTGAGCAATCTGGTCTCGGAGGATTCCCGAGGCCGCGTTTCGTACGAACGACAGCGTCCGAACGACAGGAGGCGGAGCCGATCATCACACTCGACATGCGCGGCGCACGCGAGTTGAACAGCCAGACGACGAGATCGATCGCTGTTCATCGCGTGTGCAGGGCATGTCAAGGTTCGCGAGCGTGGAGCGATCCATCTCGCGGCAACGAAAGGCGATCCACGATGCGCGATCAGCACTCCAACTCGACGACCGACTCCGGCTCCCGCCGTGGCTTCAGCAGCGCGCCCAGCTCCATGAGTCCCCTGGTCGTCCTCGGTCCGGGTGGCGACTTCAGCCAGGCTCTCGTCCGCCAGCCCGGCACCTCGCGTCTGGTCCGTGTCGATGTCGATCAGGTTCGGCCTTCAACCCCCGATCGTCGCACCGGCGTGCTTGCCAGGTTCGCCCGCCGCCGCTGGGCTTTGGCGGGCGAGGAATCCCAGTCCGCCGTGCAGCGCAACGCCGGGCAGGCTGGCCGCACCGCTTCGCCAGTCCCGATCGAAGCCCGATTGGGCACGTTGGTCCTGGCCGAGGCCAGGCTCCACCGTCAATCCCAGGTTCTGGCCCACACCGCCTCGCTGCTCTGCCCATCCGCCGGCGTGCCCGCACGCCGGGCGACTTCGACACTCGGTTCACCGTTCATTCCCGGCCAGTCCGCGGCTGTTGGGGCCGCCGGATCGGCCGGTTCTAACGGGCGTTCGTTCGTCCCCGTTCAGCCCTCCCGTTCGCGGGCGGGTCTGGCCGGGGTGAACGCCGACACTTCGGGGGCGACGCCTTTCGAGAGGAAATCGCATGAATCTGACTCCCAAGCAGCTCCGCATCCTTCAGCTCATCCGCGATTGGCGGGTGCGTCGCGGCTATTCGCCGACGATGCAGGAGATGGCCGACGATATCGGCGTCAGCAAGGTCACGGTCTTCGAGCACGTCGAGGCCCTCATCAAGAAGGGGGCTTTGGTCCGCGAGCCCAACAAGGCGCGCTCTTTGTCGATCGCTGACGGCATCGCCGTTCCCGACGAGGCCCGCCCCCTGCGCTTCCCCCTCGTGGGCCGAATCGCCGCCGGCAACCCCATCGAGAAGGTCGCCGACACCGACGAGATCGACCTGGGCGAGTTCCTGGGCGCCAACCCAGGCAAGGCCAACTCCACCTTCGCGCTCAAGGTCGAGGGCGACTCCATGCGCGACGAAGGCATTCTCGACGGCGACTTCGTCCTCATCGAGCGCACCCAGGTCGCTCAGAACGGCGACAAGGTCGTCGCCCTCCTGCCCGACGGCTCCACCACCCTCAAGACCTTCTTCAAAGAGGACGACCACATCCGCCTCCAGCCCGCCAACCCCAACTACGACCCCATCCGCGTCAAGTACTGCCAGATCCAAGGCACGGTCCGGGGTGTCGTCCGCCGCTACTAGTTCGGGGTGGTTCGTCCATCGGGGTTCAGCGACCAAGTCTCCAAGCCCACGGTCGCGGGTACCCGCACGGGCCTGGGAGTAGCCGCGCTGGTCCACGAAGGGAGCTGTCGGTGCCAACGACCATGGAAAACCTTGGGCTCGGCTACGACGCAAGCGCGATCGGACAGTCGCTCGCCGTGAACGCCGATTGTTTCGAGTGGATGTCTCGTGTTCCGGAGGGGTGTATCCACTCGATCGTGACCGACCCGCCGTACGGGGTC
>CAZHKB010000496.1:0-2194 GCA_964533405.1 uncultured Phycisphaeraceae bacterium
GGCTGGGGGCGGCCCGGCTCGTCGGGGCAGCGGGAGGCTTGCGCTACGGCTTGACGTACCAGGCTGAATAGGACTTCTTCTCGCTGTTGTCGCCGTAGGTGATGGTGCCCATCTGGATGCGGGGGTCGTTGCGGACGAGCGGGCCGAGTTTGGCGTCGTTCATGGCGTAATAGGTGAGGAGCCAGCCGCGCTTGGCGAGGCGGGTGATGCGGTCGAGGAAGGCCTTGGGGTCGCTCATGTAGTTGAGGACTTCGGCGGCGACGACGACGTCGAACTTGTCGGCTTCATCGGCCCAGGGTTGGGAGCCGAGGTCTCCGGGATTGAAGGTCGCGCCTGGGAAGTGGCGGGCGGCGCGCTTGCGGGCGCGGGCGATGGCGCGGGGGGAGACGTCGATGCCGGTGAGGTGGTTGCAGAGTTTGGCCAGGTGCTGGCTCTGGACGCCCTCGCCCGCGCCGACTTCGAGCATGGTGTCGACGTGGCCGAAGGCTTTCTGGACGGCGTCGTTGGTGGTCTGGATGCGTGGGAGTTCGCCGGGGGTGTCGATGGCCCAGGGGTCGCGGATGAAGTAGAGGCGGTTGAGCTGCTTGTAGGGGTCGTTCTGGCCTGAGCCGCGCATGGCGTAGCGGAACCAGACGCGGCGTTTGAGTTTGGCGAGGTTCATGGTGGGTCCGGAGTGGCGGAGTAACGGAGTGGAAGCGGCGGAGAGAGGTGAACCGGGGCGTGGGATGGTAACGGCGTGCCCGGGCGGGGTTCAGGGGAGGATGGCGCGGAGTTCATCGGAGGCATTGGAGAAGACCCAGACGGCGGCGGGGAAGAGGAATCGTCCGGAACCGACGAACATGAGGCCCATCGCGATGAACATGAGGCCTTGGCCGAGCGAGCCGGCGGCGGCGACGATGGCGTGGGCGTGCGTGCCGCGGAGTCGGGAGGGGTTGATGGGCATGGAGCCCCAGGCGAAGCCGAGCAGAGCGAAGGCGATGAGGCTCATGGGCCCCATGTGGACGATGGGGTTGACGGTCATGTGGCGGGTGTGGATGGGTGTGTCATCACCCAGGCGGATGGCGGCCCAGGCGTGGCCCAGTTCGTGGAGGGTGATGGAGGCGATGACCCAGAAGACCCATGAGATGAGCAGGACGGGGCTGGTCTGCCAGAGTTGGGCGGCCCACCATCCCATTGATCGCTCGTTGGTGGAAGGGGAACGGTATTCACGGGGTGGATGGGGCGGGGCGAGCGATGGGACGGGTCGCTAGGATTCGCGCGTGAAGTATGTCGTGGTCATCCCGGACGGGGCGGCGAACAGCGTGTGGATCTGGGGGCAGGGGACGAGGCCAGCGATGGCGTTGTTTGCGGAGCGGTTCGGGCTGCGGGGGGCGATGATCACGGCGGTGGATTTGCTGGCGGGGATCGCCGCGCTGATGGGGTGGGACCGGCTGCACGTGCCGGGGATCACGTCGTATCACGACACGGATTACGCGGCGCAGGGGGCGGCGACGTGCCGGGCGATCGAGGAGTACGACATCGTGTGCTGCCATGTCGAGGCGCCGGATGAGGCGGCGCACCAGGGGGACCACGCGACGAAGGTGGCGGCGATCGAGGCGATCGACCGGCACATCGTGGGGCCGGTGGCGGCGAAGTTGCGGGAGTTTGGTGATCCGGAGAAGGATGCGGGGATGGGTGGGTGGCGGCTGCTGGTGCTGCCCGATCATTACACGCTGGTGGGGACGCGGAAGCATGATTCGACGCCGGTGCCGTTTTTGATGGCGGGGGCGTGGGTGCGGAGCGTGGTGGCGCATGAGTTCACGGAGCGGGGTGCGGCGGGGAGCGATCTGCATGTTGGGAAGGGGCATGAGTTGATGGAGTATTTTTTGAGGGGTGGGTTGGTGGGGGTGAAGAAGTGACGGAGTACGAACCGCGCGCGAGCGGTTGGGCGCGGGTGGTCCAGAGAAGTGGCAGAGTGGCGAAGTGGCAAAGTGGCGAAGTGGTGAGGGCTTGTGATGGCAGATGAGGGATATGAGCTTGAGCCGATCCAGCCCGACCCGCCGGTGGTGGGGTCGATGCCGAGCGCGCCGGCTGCGAAGCCCGGGACGCAGGCGCCCAATGCATCGCTCAACAAGGCGGGGTTGCTGAGCGAGTTCGATGAGGATGCGGACTTCAGTGATCCCGGGGTGGCGGGGGCGAAGCTGGCGGCCCGGGG
>CAZHKB010000497.1:0-2191 GCA_964533405.1 uncultured Phycisphaeraceae bacterium
AGCGAGCGCGGCGGCGATGAACGAGGTGGGGGGCGCGAGACGCGCGAAACTGCCCCCACCGTCGACTCGCGGAGCCACGTTGACAACTCCCCCGCACGCGGGGGAGGGGGCGCACGCGCGGGAGGTGGTGATGGCGCGCGGGACGCACTCGCGGCGAGGCGAGAGGAGGCTGAGGGGCCGGTGCTGCCGAGCGCGGCGATGAAGCCGGCGGATCGGGACGCGATCCATCGGGCGTTGTTGACGGGGTTGTTGTCGAGCATTGGCAAGAAGGGTGAGCAGCACGAGTATGAGGGGCCGCGGGGGTCGGGGTTTGCGATCCATCCGGCGAGCGGGCTGTTCAAGCAGTCGCCGGGGTGGGTGATGGCGGCGGAGGTGGTGCAGACCACGAAGCGGTACGCGCGGATCGTCGGGCCGGTGGAGCCGGCGTGGATCGAGCGTGCGGCGGGGCACCTGGTGCGGCGGACGTACTCGGAGGCGCACTGGGATTCGAAGCGTCAGAACGTGATCGCGTTCGAGAAGGTGCTGCTGTTTGGATTGGAGATCGTGGGTGGGCGGGCGGTGTCGTTCGGGGCGATCGATCCGGCGGCGTCGCGTGAGATTTTCATTCGGCACGCGCTGGTGGAGGGGGACCTGAGGCCGCGGGCGGCGGTGCTGCAATACAACATTGATCTGGAGGAGGAGGTCCGCACTCTGGAGGCCAAGGCGCGGCGGCGTGACCTGCTGGCGGATGCGGCGGCGAAGCACGCGTTCTACGACGCGCGGGTGCCTGAGGGGGTGTACAACCAGTCGACGTTCGACCGCTGGCGCAAGCGCGCGGAGCATGATGATGCGAGCGTGCTGCGGATGAAGGTGGAGGACTTGCTGCTGGCGTCGGCGGATCGGCCGGCGCGGGGGTTGTATCCGGATGAGCTGGATGTGGACGGCACGGCGTTGTTGCTGAAGTATCAGTATGACCCCGGCGAGAAGAGCGACGGGGTGACGCTGAAGATTCCGGTGGAGCTGCTGGGGAAGGTGAGCGAGCAGTCGACGGAGTGGCTGGTGCCGGGTTTGCTGGAGGAGAAGGTTTCTTCGCTGGTGCGTGGCTTGCCGAAGGAAGGGCGGCGGATGCTGGGGCCCGCGCCGGGGTTCGCGACCGAGTTCGTGCGGGGCGAGCACGTGAGGGGGGACACGCTGGCGGAGGCGTTGTCTCGATTCGCGGAGAAGCGGTTCGGGGCGCGGATCGCGGCGGGGCAGTGGAAGATCGAGGCGCTGCCCGAGCACCTGCGGATGAACTACCAGGTGCTGGACAAGCGGGGCAAGTCGCTGCGCGAGGGGCGGCGGCTGTCGGAGTTGAAGTCGTCGCTCCGGGTGAGCAACTACCGGTTCCTTGAACTGGGCGATGCGCGGTGGACCACGGGTGGCCTGCGGGACTGGGAGTTTGGCGATCTGCCCGAGTTCGTGGAGGCGGTGCGGGCGGGGGTGACGGTGCGCGGGTACCCGGCGGTGGTGGACGAGGGTGAGTCGGTGGGCGTGCGGCTGTGCGACACGGAATCGGCGGCGGGGGTGTTCATGCGGGCGGGGCTGCGGCGGCTGTACATGTTCGTGGCGTCGGAGGATGTACGAAGGTTGAGCAAGGGGTTCCCGCCGCTGGAGAGGGTGGCGGCGATGCACGCGAGCCTGGTTCACATGACGGGTGGCGGGCCGTCAAGGCTTGTGGATGAGGTGATCGAGTTGGTGGCGGACCGGGCGTTGTTTGCGGAGGGCGTTGAGCCGCGGACGATCAGGACGCGGGCGCGGTTTGATGCGGCGGTGGTGTCGGCGGTGGACCGGTTGTATCAGGCGGCGGAGGAGGTTCCCGCGCTGGTGGCGAGGATTCTGGAAGCGCACCATGCGGTGGCGTTGAGGTTGGAGCAGGTGGGAGGCCCCAGCGCGAGCTCGGAGGCGGGCGATCGCGGCGGCGGGCCACGCGGGGATGGAGGGTCGAGGCGCGGCGGGCACGCAAATCCCCCCACCGTCAACTCGCGGAGCCTCGTGGACACCTCCCCAGCACGCGGGGCCGGGGGCGCACACGCGGGCGCGCTGGGGGCGACGTTGGAGGATGTGCGGGCGCAGGTGGCGGCGTTGGTGGCGCCGGGGTTCTTGTTGCGAACGCCGGCGCGGTGGCTGCGGCATGCGCCGCGGTTTCTGGCGGGGGTGCGGAGGAGGCTGGATC
>CAZHKB010000498.1:0-2186 GCA_964533405.1 uncultured Phycisphaeraceae bacterium
GCATTCGACGTGACCATCGGCCCGGTCACCCATCTCTGGCGAGTCGCCCGGGCCGCGGGCACCCAACCTTCTCCCGCGCAGCGGAGCGCTGCCGCGGCCCGCGTGGACTTCCGCGCCCTCACCCTCGACCCCGCACGCCGCACCGCGACCCTCACACGCCCGGGAGTCATGATCGATCTCGGCGGAGTCGCCCAGGGCTACGCGGCCGCCGAAGCCCTCCAGGTGCTGGACGCCGCCGGTCTGCACTCCTGCCTCGTCGATCTCAGCGGTGACATCGCATTGGGCGACCCGCCGTCGGGTACGGAGGGCTGGCGTATCGCCATCCCCACCGCCGACGGCTGGCGCACGCTCAGCCTTTCGCGGTGCGCCGTCTCGACCTCTGGCGACACCGAACAGTTCGAGATCGTGGCCAACCGCCGCGAATCCCACATCCGCGAGCCGACCACCGGGCAAGGTGTCGTGGGCGCGCGGAGCGTCACGGTGATCGGGCCCGACGCCGCCCTCTGCGACGCGCTGGCGACCGCGATCAGCGTCATGGGCCCGAGCCGGGGCGTGAGACTTGCCGAGCGGGCCGTGGGTTATGAGGCGGTCGCCATCATCGAAGACGACGAAGGCCGCCTGTCCGAGAACGAAACCAGCGGCATGGTCGCCCACCCCGCGTCAACAGAACCGTCCGCGCAAGCGGTCGGGAACCGCACGGACGCCCGACGCGCCCCAACGCACGAGACCCCCCCGCCGGACGCTTCCCCCGCCCACATTTCCCGGACAGACCAACGGACGGTGCCTGATCGCTCGCGCGATCGGCTCCGTTCCGGCCTTGGAATCCGTCACCCCGCTCCCGATCCTCACTGCAGCGCCCGCAGCTCCCCCGCCCGCATCAACCAGAACATCAACGGCATCGCGTAGTTTCGCCCCTGAAACGACAGCACCCGGGCCGTGACCTCAAACTCCGCCTCCTCGCCCGCGCCCGCCGCCAGGCGTTCCATCGCCGCCAGGTTTTGGCATGGCAGGATGATCAACCGGCTCGGGTCGTGTCCCGAATCGTTATCCAGCGCGAGCGACCACGCCCCCGACGTCTCGCGCACCATCCGGGTCCGCCGGCGCACCAGCATCGTCCCCTCGGGCAGCGTCTCGATCGCAGTCGGCGTCAGCAGCGACTCCCGTGCCGCCCCGGGGCCGCCGGCCGCTCGCGGCGCCAGTCCGCGCGGGGTGTCGCGACGTTCCTCCAGATCCGCGATCAACTCGGCCACATTGGGATCGCTCGCCAGATCACGGACCGGCTCACCGCCCTCGGGCTGCTCACCGGCACCGGGCGCCGCCTCGGGCACCGCCCCGCCGTCCCCCACCTCACCATCGATGATCGACAGCGGAATCACATAGTTCCGCCCCGCGTACACCAGCACCTGCCCCGTCAGCACCAGACGACGGGGCGACTCATCCTGCGAGATCGTGGGCAGCACATGCTCGAGTTCGGCCGACGGCACCAGCACGACCGGCGTGTCGATCTGCCCGTCCATCGACGGGTTGAACACGAAGATCCACTCGCCCGACGGCGCCTGGATCATCGCCCCCGCCCGACGAACCAGGAAACTCCCCTCCGCATACAGCCGCCCGAGCGGCACCCCCAGTTCGTCCGCCGGCAACCCGGGGAGCAACTCCCCCGCCCCCGGCTGCCCGGGCAAGGGCGTCCGTACCGTCGGCTCGCTCGAGGGCATGATCGTCGGCGGATTGGCCCGACGAGACGCCAGGTCCGCCTCCTGCTCGGCGATGCTCGGATCGTTCAACGCCGGGTCCTCGGGCTGGGCCATGGCCGGGCCCGCGAGCCACAGCCCAACAATCGCGCCGGCGTGGACTGCGGCCGCGCTGGGCTTCCGGGCGAGGGATCGTGTGACTCTGGTCATGCCATCCATGGCCTGGCTCCGTGGGCTTGCGAGGGTCGCCCCGCGTGGAATGGACGGGGCGGGATCAGTGTAGAGGATCGGTCCGACAGCGACCTCAAGGCGACCCCGAGTGATTCCCAGGCGACTTGGCGACCACCGCGCGGCCATTGCCACAGGAATCCACCCCCCGGGTTTGACCCGCCGCATCCCACGCCGAATCATGGGGGGCATCCGGCCGGATGCCAGAGTGGACAAATGGAGCGGATTGCAAATCCGCTGCGCAAGCTTCGTGGGTTCGAATCCCAC
>CAZHKB010000499.1:0-1690 GCA_964533405.1 uncultured Phycisphaeraceae bacterium
TCGCGTCGTGCGCAGGAAGGATGGAGCACGGAGGACACGGAGGACATGGAGGACACGGAGGACACGGAGGACACGGAGGACACGGAGGACATGGAGGACATGGAGGAAGAGGCAAGGGCACGAATGACCTGGCGGTGGGCGGTGCCCCACGAATGGCCGACACGGGGCGTGGGCCATCACCTGTTCAATCTCGGCCGCAGCGCACGCCCCCAATCGTGCACCCGCTGCTGCTCCCTGCCCCCTGCTCCCTGCCCCTGCCCGCTGCAAGGCCGCGCAGCGACCGGTCTCGGTCGGTCTGCCGCACCGCTCTACCCTCTCCCCCATGACCTCCGCCGCTTCGCCTCAGGCCCCGTCCGGCTCTGCTGGTTCCTCTCTCCATAGGGTGATCCGCGCTCCCCGCGGGGCCACGCGAACCTGTCGCACATGGCAGGCCGAGGCAGCGATGCGGATGCTCATGAACAATCTCGATCCCGAGGTTGCGGAGCGCCCCGAGGATCTCGTGGTCTACGGCGGCGTCGGTCGCGCCGCCCGCTCGTGGCCGGCGTTCGATGCCATCGTCGCAACCCTTCAGAAACTCGCTCCGGACGAGACTTTGCTGGTGCAGTCGGGGAAGCCGGTCGGCGTTGTCCGCACCACCACCGACAGTCCGCGGGTACTGATTGCCAACAGCAATCTGGTGCCCCACTGGGCCACCCAGGAGGTCTTCGACGACCTCGAGCGCAAGGGCCTGATCATGTTCGGGCAGATGACCGCGGGCTCGTGGATCTATATCGGCACCCAAGGCATTCTCCAGGGCACCTACGAGACCTTCGCGGAGTGCGCCCGCCAGCACTTCGGCGGCACCCTTCGGCATCGCCTCAACGTCACCGCGGGGTGCGGCGGCATGGGCGGCGCCCAGCCTCTGGCCATCACCATGAACGAGGGCACATGTCTCTGCGCCGACGTCTGCCTCGAGCGGCTGAACAAGCGCAAGCACGATCGCTACCTCGACGAGGTGATCGAGGATCTCGATTGGGCCATCGATCGGGCCGTCGCGGCAAGCAGTGCGGGTGAGGCGATTTCAATCGGCGTCCTCGCCAATGCCGTGGACCTGCTGACGCGGCTGGTGTCGCGGGGAATCATCCCCGACACGCTGACCGATCAGACCAGCGCTCACGATCCGCTCAACGGCTACTACCCCGCCGGGATCTCCCGCGACGCCGCCGATTTGATGCGGATCGAGGATCCCCGCGGCTACGTCGAACGCTCGCTCGACTCCATGGCCGAGCACGTGCGTCTGATGCTCGAACTTCAGAAGGCCGGGGCGGTCACCTTCGACTACGGCAACAACATCAGGCAGCGGGCTCTCGATCGCGGCGTCCGCAACGCCTTCGACTTCCCCGGCTTCGTGCCCGCCTACATCAGGCCGCAATTCTGTCTGGGCCGCGGACCATTCCGCTGGGTTGCGCTCTCCGGCGATCCCGAGGACATCCGCCAGACCGACGAGGCGATCCTCTCCCTGTTTCCAGACGACGCTCCGCTGCATCGCTGGATCCGCATGGCCCAGGCGCGCGTTGCCTTCCAGGGACTGCCGGCGCGGATCTGCTGGCTCGGCCTGGGAGAGCGCGATCGCGCCGGCCTGGCCTTCAACGAACTCGTGCGCACCGGTCGCGTGAAAGCCCCGATTGTCATCGGTCGCGATCATCTCGAC
>CAZHKB010000499.1:1700-2181 GCA_964533405.1 uncultured Phycisphaeraceae bacterium
CAGAAGGGCCCAGTCGCTGATGGCATCGCTGCCGTCCTTCATGGCCTCGCCCAACCGCGAGACCGAGGCCATGAAGGACGGCAGCGATGCCATCAGCGACTGGGCCCTTCTGAATGCGATGGTCAACATCGCCAGCGGGGCGAGCTGGGTGAGCTTCCACCACGGCGGCGGCGTCGGCATCGGCTATTCGCAGCACGCCGGGCAGGTCATCGTCGCCGACGGCACCGACGAGGCGGCGACACGGCTTTCTCGCGTGCTGACCAACGACCCGATGATGGGCGTCTTCCGCCACGCCGACGCCGGCTATGACGACGCCATCGCGTGCGCCGAGGCCAAGGGTGTGTGGCGGCCGATGTGAACGAGGCGGGGAGCAGACCGGCCGCTGCGCGGCCTTGCAGGGAGCAGGGGGCAGGGAGCAGCAGTGGGTTGCACGATTGGGGGCGTGCGCTGCGGCCGAGATTGAACAGGCGATGGCCCACGC
>CAZHKB010000500.1:0-2168 GCA_964533405.1 uncultured Phycisphaeraceae bacterium
AGGTGCTCTGCGTTTGCGATCGGTTCGCGTGCCGGAAGTCGATTCGCTTGTCGACTCCGTTTCAGACCCGTTGCTGTTGCCCGGTAACCTGTAGATCCAGTTCCCTTCCACTTTGTTGAATCCCGTGGTCGTCACGCTTGCCGTGATCGTCCTTCGGCTGGTCGGCGAGCGACCTGAGAACAGCCAGTCCGTGGTTTCGAGTTTCGCACCCACGACTTTGAGAAATCGAAACGGTGTCGGCGGCACGTTTAGGCCTTCGTCTCGTCCCCGATTCGCCTCGAATGCAAGTACCATGAGCCATGCGGCCTCGGCGTTGTGACCTTGCCATCCGCGCAGGTATCGGGAGCCTTTGATCTCAACTCCCTGCTCACCATGCTGCACGGCGTCTCGTTCATAACGCCCCGCGGGAATGAGGTCGGGATGCCCGTTGTGATAGCCGTTCTTGACCAAGGTCGGGCAGTGCTTCGGAATCGTCGCCGACATGAACTCCCCGACGATGCCGGAGAAGGTGGCGGGCATGAGGAAGCACTCCAGCCGAGGAAGCTGCCGGGAGTGGAGTTGCGTGTTGATGAACTCGAGAAAGTCCAAGAACTCGGCCATCGCGTTGCGGACGGCCTCGACCGTGCAGCCGTGGGGCAGGCGGGCACTCGGGTTGAAGTGCTCCGGTGACGGCCGGACGAGATCGCAAGCGGCTCGTTCTGCGGGGTGCATGTGCGGCAAGGCTGGCCGCGCGATTGCCACGCGGCCACGCGCCGTGCCCCCGCAGTTGGATCTCAACGCTCAATCGGCGGCTCAACCGGTAGCGGCTCCCCGTCCAGGCGCGGCGGATAGTCGATCGGGTAGTCCGGCCTCGGGCGGTACATCGACCGGATCCACGTCAGCGAGTTCTGGTAGGAGTTGGTGTTCGTCGACAGGAACACCGGCGACCACCCGCGCGCCGCCGCCACGTCCGGATGCGCACGCTCCGCCGTCACCCGGGGCATGCCCATCTGCAACAGGGGCGACGCCGCCGGGTCGTCGTAGTCGATCAGCGCCGTCCCGTCGGCCAGGCGGTACCTGTCGATGATCAGGAAGTTGGAGTACACCGTCGCGTCCGAGTTGGGACGCCGGGTGATCAGCCGTGGCCCGCCCGGCGCATCCGCATCGGTGTTGTGGCACCTCGCGCACGCGTTGATCAACCACGTCGAGTGGACCCGCTCGCGGAACATCTGCAGCGCGCGCGGGTTGTCGATCACCTGGATCTCGGGGTACAGGTGCCTGGCCTTGAGCCGGAAGATCAGCTCCAGCACGCGCCGCGGGTTGCTCCGCACGCTGCGCAGCAGGTCGTCACGCCCCTCGATGGTCGATGGGATCAGCGGGTCGCCCGCATTCTCCTCGATCAGCCGCTCAACCGTCTCCCGCCGGATGATGATCCGCGGCAGGCGCTCCAGGTCCAGCTCGTACACCCGAATCAGGTTGACCTCCTCGGCCGACAGCACCTGGACCGGGTCCTTCGACCGGCGATCCGGGTCGCCGCCCAGTTCGTCGGGGTCCGCCGGGTCGTCTGGTCGATCGCCCGGACTCTCGGCGGGTGCGTTGAGCAGGCGAGCCGCGTCGATGACGCGGCGCAGTTCCAGGGCTCGCGGGTGGCGCGGCTCGGCCTCCATGACGCTGGTCAGTTCTTCGCTGGCCAGGTCATACTCGGCGCGTCCGACCAGCCAGTTCACCAGGTTCAGGCGGGCGGGGATGTCGTCGTCGGCGGTGGCGGCCCGGAGGCGGGCGTATCGCTCGCGGACGGGGGGAAGGATGTCGATGCGGGCGACCTCGGCCGCGCTCAGGCGAAGGTCGATCCCGCCGACCTCGATGACCACATACTGGTCGTCCTGGGAGACCAGCAGGCCCGTGTAGCGGGTGCCGTCGCCCATGACGACGACGGCTTCGCGCGGGGCGTCGGTCGGGGCCGGGGCGGGGTCGGGTTGGATCCCGCGATTGGAGGGCACGCGCCAGGCGACCGGGGTGAGGACGACCGGCTCGGGGGCGGCGAGGTTGTCACGATCCCCCACGAGGAACCCCGCGAGCGGGGGGTTGGCGAGCAGCGTGGCGACGGCGGCAATACCCGCCGCGGCGGTGGCCGCGCTGCTGGCCCGGGGGAGGGTGGTTCGCATGGAGTGATTGTCGCACGCGGGGGG
>CAZHKB010000501.1:0-2165 GCA_964533405.1 uncultured Phycisphaeraceae bacterium
CTCCCGCCCCACCCCGCGGCCTCTCCAGGCTCGCCGGCGCCCGCATCTGCTTCTCATACGCCCCAACATCCACGCTCGAATCCGCATAGTTCTTGAACCGCGTCGCCGCCGCATCCCACGCAAACTCCACCACCCCCGTGGGGCCGTTCCTCTGCTTGACGAGGATCAACTCCGCCTTGCCCTTGGCCTCGGGGTGCGAGTCCATCCAGTCCGGCTCACCAATGTGGTAATACTCCTCGCGGTGCAGCAGCATCACCGCGTCCGCATCCTGCTCGATCGACCCCGACTCCCGCAGGTCGCTCATCCTGGGGCGATTGCCCTCGCGCCCTTCAACTCCGCGATTGAGCTGCGCCAGGCAGATCACCGGCAGTCGTAGCTCGCGTGCCAGTCCCTTGATCCCTCGGGAGATCGCGGCAACCTCTGCCTGCCGATTCTCACGACTCGCCGCTGGGGCGGTCAGCAGCTGAAGGTAATCCACCATGATGCACTTGATCTTCTGCTGACGTACGAGCCGGCGGGCCCGCGCTCGAAGTTGGAGTATCGTGAGCCCCGACGAATCGTCCACGAAGAGCGGCGCGTGATGCAGGATTCCGCACGCCTGCTTGACCTTGTCGAAGTCATCCTGGGAGATATCCCCGGATCGGACGCGCTGATTGTCCAAGTTGGCGGCGGCCGAGATCAACCGCTGCGCGAGGGCCTCGCGGCTCATCTCCAGACTAAAGAAGGCCACCGGCACCGGCGTCTTTCCCTCGGCGGATTCGTACGGCGTGCGCCCCCCGAGCGCGATCTGCTCGGCGAGGTTCAGCGCCAAGCTCGTCTTTCCCATCGACGGTCGACCCGCGATCACGATCAACTCCCCAGGATGGAACCCACTGGTCTTCTTGTCGAGGTCGTGGAAGCCGGTAAACACCACGCCCCTTCCGCGCTCGCCGTCCATCGCTCGGTCCAGCCGCGCGACCTCTTCCTGCAACAACTCGGAAAGCTTCTGCGGTTCGTCCGAATCAGAGAGCTCCGCGATCTTGAAGATGGATGCTTCGGCCGCGTCAACCACTTCCTTGGCCTGCTCCGACCCTCGACCTCCTGCCTCATACGCCTCGTAGACAATCTGTTCAGCGGCGTGGATAAGGCTCCGAAGCCGAAACTTCTCCGCCACGATTCTTGCGTAGTGTGGCGCCGCCTGGGTGCTGGGAGTCTGATCGACCAGATGCACGAGGTATTGCGACCCACCAACTGCCTCAAGCGACTTCTTGCCGCTCAGGCTGCTCATGATCTGCACGAGATCGCCCGATTGGGTCCGCTCCCAGACCTCATGGATCGCCACAAAGATCGCCGCGTGAGCCTCCAGCGCGAAACTCTCGGGCCCGGAGACGAACGCGATGATCTCTCCCATCATGTGCGGATCGGTCAGCAACGCTCCGAGCAGCGCCATTTCCGCCCGCTGGTCCTGCGGAAGCGCGCGGCTTAGCAGGTCGCCCAGAGGGGGGCGCCTTGGCATTCCGTTGCTCGATCTGCCGGTCGTCGACTCCACTTCGCGTCCTTGCTCGAGGTCTGGCCACGTCGGGGCGGCGCCGCCCGCTCAACAGAGGCCGACAGTAGCCCGCCATGGCACTGCCAGTCCCACGTTGCGCAATCATACCGGTCTACCGACAAGTCCCATCCGCACGTTGTGGAAATGCCTGTCGGTTGAAGCGGGGGCTCTGCCTCGCGCCCGTCAACGCCTCTCGCCCTACAAGCACCGCCTCGCGGCCCCGCCGTCTCCTCGTCACCCCGCGCTCTCAACACCCCCCCGCAAACAGGCTCAAATAATAGAAAAAATCATCATTCGAGATCACCCCGTTGGGCATCCCATACCCCGGCGTCCCGGGGATCGCCGTCGCGGTCAGGTCCGCCTCGCCGCCATCACCCGCCACGAAACGCCCGAGGTAGTAGAAGAAATCGTCGTTGTTCACCACGCCGTTCGGCACGCCCCACCCCGCCTGGCCCTCGATCGCCCCGGTCGTGAAGTCCGCATCGCACACCTTGATGATCTGCATCCCGTTGCCGAACCCGCTCTGCCCCCACACCCCGCCCGCCACCGACACGTCGATGTTCCCGTCCGGCACGTTGATCCCGAAACTCGCGTGCGTCACGCCCTCGATGAACGTCCCGGTCCACGCCCCGCCCAC
>CAZHKB010000502.1:0-2163 GCA_964533405.1 uncultured Phycisphaeraceae bacterium
ACTGCGGCTCGGTCGCCAGCCCCAACCGCGAGACCGAGGCGATGAAGGACGGCTCGGACGCCATCAGTGACTGGGCCCTGCTCAACGCGATGGTCAATGTCGCCAGCGGCGCATCATGGGTGAGTTTCCACCACGGCGGCGGGGTGGGCATCGGCTACAGCCAGCACGCGGGCCAGGTCATCGTCGCCGACGGCACGCCCGAAGCCGCCAAACGCCTCTCGCGCGTCCTGACCAACGACCCCGCCATGGGGGTGTTCCGCCACGCCGACGCGGGGTACGAGCAGGCCCAGTCCTGCGCCGACCGGCTGCACGTGGACGTGCCAATGCGGAACTGGTAGCCGCTGGCTCCCGGGGCTCCCCCATCCCCGGGCGTGCGGGGGAGGTGTCAACGAGGCTGTGCGACGTTGACGGAGGGGGTCGTCGGACGCGCGGCGTGTGGGCGAGCCGTGACCGCGGGTTTCCGTCGGCATCCAACCCACGCCGCTTGGAATAACGGGCTGAGCGGGGTGTTCTCCCCGAACAATCGCCATTCCCGCGCCCCGCGCTTGTGCCTTGGGCATACGCTCGACCGACGGCGGGGCGTGGGCCTGCCACCCTTCAACCAACCCGGACTCGATCATGCACCACCCTGGATCGCTCGCCCCGATGCTCCTCCCCATCCTCGCGGTGGGGCTGTCTCTCGCAGCCGGTTGCGCCTCCAAGCCTTCCAGCGACGCGCCCGCACAGTTCACCGACGACGGCGTCAGCGTCCCGACAACCCCCGGCCCCGCGATCGGCCAACGCCTCGCCGAGGTCAATCTCACCGACAAAGACGGCCAGAACGTGACCCTGGCCTCGCTCTATCGCACCGGCCCGATCGTCGTTACGTTCTACCGCGGCGGCTGGTGCCCCTACTGCACCAAGGCCCTGACCGAGTGGGAGGGTCGCACCAGCGAGCTGACCGCCATGGGCGTGCAGTTCATCGCCATCACGCCCGAGAAGCCCGAGCTGGCCGTCGGGACCGCGGGCGAGAATCACCTCGAGTTCCCGATCTACTCAGACCACAACTTCGAGGCCGCCGACCGCTTCCGCCTCCGGTTTTCGATGACCCCCTCCGACCGCGAAACCTACCGCGGCTACGGGATCGACCTCGAGAAAAACAACGCCGCCGCACGGTGGGATCTGCCAGCCCCCGGCACGTTCATCGTCGACGTGAACGGCGTGGTCCGCTACGCCTTCGCCGACTGGGATTACACCAAGCGGGCCGACCCGGATGTGGTCATCGCCGCGGCCCGCGAGGTGGTTCGTCTGGCGCCGACCCGCACACGCTGACCCGCCCGCGTGCCGTGGGCGATCGCCGCTGCGCCCACCCGTCGACGCGGGGTGCGTTGCACCGCCGCCCGACCACGCCGGCGTAGCCTCGGGGGCATCCCTCAGTTCAGGCCGACGCACACATCTCCAGGCCCGCTCGCCCGCGCCAGCAGGTGGACCCTCACGCGCGTGCCAAGCAGGTCGCGGGCCGCCGCCGGCACCCGCGTCAGCAGGTGCAGCGTGACGTCCCCTGCCCTCACGAACGGCATCGCTCGCGACAGCAGGTCCATGTTCGTCCGAGCCCACGCATCGGCGGCCAGAAGGGCGGCCACGCCGGCCCGCCCCGTCCCGCTCGCGGGAGCAGGCCCGTGCGTCGGGACAGGCCCGCCCGCCATGCCCGATTCCACGCTGATCTCATCCAGCACGATCGCGTGCAAGCCACCGGATGCGTCCACCGCCAGCTCGACCCGCAGCGCTTCGGGACAACGAATCGGGAGCCCCGACAACCCGAGAAGCCCGGCCTGCGACCCCGCGCTGGGTGCCTTGGTGCTCGCCGTGAGAGCCGCGGGCGCGATCCGCGCCATCGGCGTGTCCACACCCACGATCGGCTCCGCCCCGCTCGGCTGAGACTTGGGTGCGGACGTGGACATCGGCGCCGGTGACGCACCTTCGACGCCCAGCCCCTCGCCGGTTCCAATGGCCTGCGGCTCGAGCAGCCACTCGTCCTCGCGCAGCAAGTCCTCAAGATCGCTCCCGGTCGAGGCCCGATCCGCCGTCGCGGCCGCCCGCGGCCTCCCCGGCGAACCAAGACTCTGGATCCCGGGGACCTGCGGAAACGGTTCCGCGACGAACAGCTGAAACCGGACATTGCTT
>CAZHKB010000503.1:0-2163 GCA_964533405.1 uncultured Phycisphaeraceae bacterium
GGTCAAACGTCACGTCACGATACCAGAAAGTAAGTTCCCATCTGGGAAATCCGGGATGAACGGTATCGGCTGCTTCAAGCGCGATGCATCGACGCAACCCGCCTCCGCCCCTGCCGGGCCGGCCTTCCCCTCAATCACGCTCTCCACGGGTTCCGCGAGCGCCCAAAGCCGCGTCGCTCCACCCGTGACGACATCCCGCGGCCCCGATGGGGCCGAGGATAAGACCACACGCACGCGTCCCAACGGCACGCTTCACGAAGATACGACCCGCTCTTGCCCCCTGCGTCAACTTCGCAGAGCCTTGTTGACACCGCCCCCGCACGGGGGGAGGAGTCCGCAGGCTCGCGCCGCTCGTCGTTGATCGCGTCCTTTACCTCCCCACCGGATCCCCCGGCAGCCCCCACTCATCCAGCGGCAGGTGCCGATGGTGCACATGGATCACCCGCCCGATCTGCTTGCCGAACAGGTCCGCGATAATCTCGCACGACTCGGCGTGACCCGCCGTGAACGGGACCGCCGCATCCCTGAAGAACGCCAGGATCGCCAGCGTCTGGTCGTCCTTCCGGCAGGGCAGCACCACCAGGCTGCGCCCCTCCAGCCAGTGCGCATCCTCGCCCAGGGCCGAACGCATGTCCCGCTCGCCCGTGATGAACTCGGGTCCTTCCAGGTCGGCGAACCTGTGGGGCAGCACGCTGGTCAGGTGGTCCAGCAGCACCTCGGCCGCGTCCTTGGGCACGTCATAGTTCACATACGCCCCCAGCGTGTGCTCGCCCGTCGAACTCGGCAGGAACACCGCCGCGTTGGTCGGCCCGATCTTCGCCAGCGAGTACTCCAGCACCGTCCGCAGCAGCCCCTCGACATCCAGCTCCTGGCGGACCAGGCTGTTGAACTCACTCGAGATCGCCACCCGCGTCATCTTGTCGCTCAGCCGCGCATACGCCCCGCTCAGATCATCACACAGCGACTCGATCTGCCCCACCACGCCCCGCCGGGCCGAGTTCAGCCGCCGGCACATCCTCTTGAGCCGCGCCACACGCCTGGCCTCGTTCCGCCGCGCCCGCCCGCGCTGCGCCGCCTCGCCAAGCCGCGACGCCAACTCCTCGGGCGGCACCCGCACCCCGATCAGGTCGCACGCCCCGGCCCGCATGGCCGCCGTCGCCTGCTCCACCGTCGGAGCCTCCGAAACAATCACCACGCTCGGCACCACCGACGTCACCGACACCGCCCGATCGCCCAAGAGGCTCGCCAGCGCGTGGCAGTCCGAACCAAGGTCCGTCGACAGCAGCACGACCTCAAACCGGTGCGCCGACAGGATCTCGGGCAGGTCCTCCGCCGACTCGGCCTGAAAAACCCGCGCCCCGATCGCCTCCAGCTGCTCCGCCATCCGCTCACGGATCGACCGCGACGCCGCCACCATCAGCACGCGAACACCGCGGCGCGCCCGCGCGTCGTGGGCCGGCGGGCACACCTCGGGCACCGCCCGAGCAACCGCCGCCCCCGGCACGTTCGATCCGGCCGGGTGGTGCGTGACTCGCCTGCTCGCCATGTCATCTCTCCAACCAGCGGGGCACAACTCGACCGCGGCCCATGTCCGCCTACGCGGCCAAACTCCGCGCCCCCGGCGAGGGCAACGTGATGCGGGCGATCGCTCCGTGATCGTCCGCGTTCTCCAGCGTGAGCGAACCATCCATCAGCGTCACCAGACGCCGGGCCCGGGGAAGCCCCAGCCCACGCTGCCGACCCGCCGGCTTCTCCGAAAAGAACGGGTCGAACGCGTGACGAAGCGCCCGGGAAGACAACCCCGAGCCGGTGTCGATCACCGAGACAACAAGTCGGCCATCGAACGGGTCGGTGTGAGCCCGCAGCGAGATGGTGACCGGCGGGTCGCCAGGGGCGGCAGATTCCGCCGAGTTCACCAGCAGCTCCCCGATCGCCTGCGCCAGCAACTCCGCATCCGCAACGACCTGAATCGCAAGGTCTTGCGCACTCGTCACCACCACCAACCCACGCCCCAGCCTCGCCCGCGCCGACTCCAGCGCACGATCCGCGATCTCCCCCACCGTCGTCGAGCGCAAGTTCGGCTCGGGCGGCGCGGCCAGCAGATGCAGGCTCGTAATTAGTTCAGTCAGATCACGCGACGCCTCCACGATCGCCCGCGCCGCC
>CAZHKB010000504.1:0-2142 GCA_964533405.1 uncultured Phycisphaeraceae bacterium
GCGGGGACGCGCGGGGGCGTGTTCCATTCGAGGTAGGTGACTCGGACCTGTCGCTGGGCTGTCTGAGCGCCGGCCTGCTCGGGGAGCATGACCGATGGGCGCGTGATGGGCGGCTGCGGGCGGCTCGACTGGTGGATGTTCGACCAGGTCACGAGCAGGGCGTAGAGGATGGCGCCGACCAGCAGCAGCGGGCGCCGGCGTCGCGATGTCGAGGGCTTGGGCATGCGTGAGAGGCAGAGCGTAGCCAAATCAGAATGGAGCGGGTTCGGCACAGGGCGCGGCGGCGGGACACGCTGCGGGCGTTCGGGTGGGTGAATAATCCGAGGTGAGGCGCGGCATCGCTCGGGGCGTGCCATCAGGCCCGGCTCGGCCCGCCCTGGGTTGGGTGCGCGGCCATGACGTTTGCGTCGGGTGGTTGGTGGGGGGGCTTGGGCCGCCCGCCTCGTGGACGCGAGAGGGAGGCGAGGGTTGCCAGATGCGTCTGTTCGTCGCCGTCTATCCGCCGATTGAACTCGCCCGCGCGTGGCTGTCGCGGGTTGGTGCGATGGGCGGGTCCGCGGCGGCTCTGCCCGAGCATCGGGCCTCGCCGGAGGCTCAGGTCCATCTCACGCTGCGGTTCATCGGGGAGCGGCGTGAGCAGGAACTGGATGAGGTGGTCGAGTCGGTCCAGCGGTCGGCGTCTGGGATCGGCGTGTTCACGCTGACCGGCCTGGGGCTCATCACGCTGCCGCGGCGGGGCCCGGCCCGGCTCATCGCCATTGAGACCGATACCCCCCCACCGCTGCTTGAACTGCACCGGCGTCTGGCGGTGCGGCTGGCCCGCAAGGCGAGAAAGGATGGCGGGGACCGCTTCACGCCGCATGTGACGTTGGCGCGGCTGCGGGAGGAGTCGAGGGGGTATCGGCTGGCGGTGCCGCTGGAGGGCGAGGAGGAACGCCGCGGGTTCGAGGTGCGAGAGATCGCGCTGATGCGGAGCGTGCTGCACGCGACGGGGGCGGAGCACCGGGAGGTGGTGCGGGTGGGTGTGTGAAGCGGAGCGTGGGGGCTCGGGGCCGCGGCCACGGCACTGGGCTGATCCGCGATCAGCCCTGGTTGCCCATCGACTCGATGAAGGCGTTGGCCTCATTGATGCTCGCGTTCATCTCGGCGATCAGGCTCTGGACCTCGCTCTCGATCGCCCCGACCTCGTTCTGGAGGCTCGCCACCGCCCGGGCGTTGAGGTTGTGCTTGAGGAACAGCACCTGGTCGCGGAACGCCTGGAGGACGGGCTCCATCGACGACTCGGCCCGCTGCATGGCGGTGAGAAGCCGCTCGTACTCGTTCTTGGTCTGGCGGAGCTGCAACTCGCTGGAGGATCGCAGGTTCTCGCTCTGATACGCATCCAGCTCGCGCTGCCACTCGCGGAAGAGGGCGTCGGCCACGTTCTCGACGCTGTTGATGCGGTTGGTCACGGTGTCGGCCCGCGACTCGCAGCGGTCGAGCTGGCTCTTGAGGCGGGAGTACACCCGCTCCAGCTCGCCGCCCTGGGCCCGCGTGACGGCCATGAACTCTTCGAGGGCGTCGGCGAACTGCTGTTTGGCGTCCTCCTGCCCGGTCTTGGCGGCCTGCACGCGGTCGACCAGCTGCTCACGCTTGGGGTTGCCCAGCCACTCGTTGACGGCAATACCGGGGCTGGAGGAGCAGCCGCCGACGGCTCCGAGCAGACCAATGCAGACCATGCCGCTGATCCATGCCGCACTCAGATTGTTCATCGTGGCGTCCCTCGGTTCAGAAGTGGGACTGTACGCGAGCGACCGGAGACGGGGGTGCCTGTGCCAGGACCCATACCGCTGGCCGGCGTCTTCGATCCACCCGCCCTGGCGTCGGCGGCGGCACGTCACCCGTTTACAACACGGTTCCGCAGCACCCCGATCGCCGCGATCTCGACTTCCACCACATCACCGGGCTTCAGCCAGCGTGGCGGGGTGCGGGCCATTCCGACGCCGCTGGGGGTGCCGGTGAGGATGACGGTGCCGGGCAGGAGGGTGGTGGATTGGGAGAGGTCGCTGATGAGGCGGGCGACGGGGAACATCATGTCGCTGGTGTGTCCCTGCTGCATCACTTCGCCGTTCACGCGCGTCGTCAGCGTCAAGGCCTGAGGGT
>CAZHKB010000505.1:0-2141 GCA_964533405.1 uncultured Phycisphaeraceae bacterium
AGAGCGCGATGGGGCTGGCATGTCTGGGGCCAAGGGTGGATCGTGCGGTGGCGAGCGCCGCCCGCCTGGCTCGAGAGGCTTCGAGGGCCGACGCCCGCGGCTGGGTTGGAGTTGCGTGGAACCGCTGGGCTGTGTACGCTGAATCGACGTGGGGAGCGATCGGCCTTGGCATGGGGCGGTCGCCGGGCTCCAGGTGTCCACCGGAAGGGCGGACGCGGGGTTCGGGTCGGGTTTCCGCGGGGCTTGGCTTGAGGCCTGGCTCGACGCCGGGGGACCTGACAAGCACGAGGATGATTGTGTGCCGGTCGGCCCGCATTTGGGGCGGTCGGTGTCTTGGTCGCAGGCGGGGCCGGTAGGCTCCGCCCTCTGGGGTGGAGCGGAGCCAGAGCGCTCCGCTCGCTCGGACGTGGCGGGGCCGGGCGGCACCGCCCGTCCGATCTGATCGGGTCGGGGCGGAACGCCCAGACTCCCTTACTGGCAACAACAGGAGCGGCATGATGCGCAGGTCGAGCAAGGCTCTGGTCGGACGCAGCGGACGGGTGATGGGCGAGTCGTTCGAGGCGCTGGAAGCCCGGCGTGTGTTCTCGTTCGATCCGAGCACGGTCCCCGCGCTGGGCGACCTTGAGGACATCGACAACCCGGTGGCGCTGATCGAGACGAGCCTGGGCAACATCTATGTCGAGCTCTTTGTGGATGATGCGCCGACGTTCGTGGACAACTTCATCAACTACCTGGAAGCCGGGCGGTGGTCCAACACGCTGTTCCACCGGGCGTCGCAGGTGAGCACGTCGGGGCTGGCGGTGCTGCAGGGCGGCGGGTTCTACTTCACCGATGAGGACGAGGTGGACGAGGTCGAGGACTTCGGCGCGATCGACGATGAGGCGGACCCGGTTCGCCCTCACATCGAGCGGACGCTGTCGTTTGCCAAGTCCGGGGCCGACACGGCGACGAGCCAGTGGTTCATCAACCTCGAGGACAACTCCGACCTTGCGTTCCTGGTGGACCAGAAGTTCACGGTGTTCGGTCGCGTGGCGGATGACGCGTCGTGGGACGTGGTGCAGGCGATCCAGGACCTGCCGGTGCGGAACCTGCAGGCGGATCCGAACATCTCGGGGAGCGGGTTCCAGAGCAACTTCCGCGACACGCCGATCCGCGGAACGTTCAACACGACCACGGGCTTCACCGAGGCCAACGGGGTGTACATGGTGGCGGCGACGATGGCCAAGGCGGAGAACGCGGACAACTTCTTCGAGTCTCGCCTGGTGTTCCCCGACGGGTGGCGCGGGCCGGGCGTTTCGACGCAGGTCCGCCTGGGCAACGCCAACGGGTTCGCGGTGGTGTACCAGGTCATCCTGCGGTACCAGGACGGGGCGGCCCGTGACCAGACGATCACGACGGGGACGCTCAACGCGGACTCGTCGCTGGCGTTCCGGCTCTTCGAGGACGAGGTGACGCAGCCCTCGGACGTGCGCGCTCTGACGCCCTACTCGATCGAGGTGTGGTCGACCCCGCGCGACGGCGGGACGCCGTTCGACACGGTCTCGACGCCCGACGGCACGGACTTCGTTCCGCTGGCGGCCTCGATCGTGCACCGCGACTTCGGAGGGCAGATCTCGGAGCAGTTCTTCGACGCGAGCAACGCCGGGACCGCCCAGCAGGAGTGGCTGCTGCCGCGCGTGGAGGTGGACGGCGGCAACCGCGAGTCGTTCGTCGTGTTCCAGAACCTGTCGGACGAGGCGACGGTCGCGACGATCCAGTTTTTCCGGACCGACGGCACGGTCAAGACCCTGCAGCGGGACCTGCGGGCGCACGGGCGCGGCGGGATCCGCGTGGCGGACCTGAACCTGAGCGACGGGGTGTACGGGGTGCGGGTGTCGGCCGATCAGGCTCTGGTGGCGTCGGTGAGCGCGTACCAGTTGCTGGCGGGCGCGAAGCCGGCACGCACGGACGTGAACCCGGCGTGGGGCGCGCTGGGCACCTCGGGCAACGGAGCGACCCGCGGGTTCTCCTCGCTGGTCGAGATTCCGTCCAACGGCACGGCGTTCCTGGACGTGGTGCAGGAGCCGGGGGCGATCGGCTCGGCCGTCACGCTCGAGGCCTACTTCAACGACGGAACGAGCGTGACCAGCGCGCTGGTCACG
>CAZHKB010000506.1:0-2138 GCA_964533405.1 uncultured Phycisphaeraceae bacterium
GGTGGTGGTGGTGTGCAGGAGGCGCAGGCCGTCGCGTTGCCAGGCGTGCAGGACGTGGGCGAGGTCCTTGGCGGGCTGGAAGCGCCCGGGGTCGCCGGGGGGGGCGAGGGTGACGACGACGACCTGCTCGACGCCTCTTGAGCGCATGAGCGTGGCGGAGGGGAAGTCCTGCGGGAAGACGATGGAGCGGTTGTCGTAGCGTCCGGGCGACTTGCCGGTCGCTTGCGGGCAGCGGGCCGCGTCGAGCAGGAAACACGGAAGGGTCTGCGGATCGGGGGCGCCCCGCAGGAGCGGGGCGGCGTCGTGCAGGGCGCGGATGGTGGGCATGACATCGACGATGGGGTTGGGCCCCGGGGTGGCGTTGAAGAGGGGGACGGGCCAGAAGCCCTTGTCTCGCAGCGCGACCCCCGCCGAGACCGCCATGGGGCCTGGGAGTTCCAGCAGGAGGGCGGCGTGGCGCGGGAGCGTGCGGGGCCAGACGAGGTCGTCGCTGTCGATCCGCTCGATGGACGAGGCGGGCGCGGGCTGGGTTGGGGCGATGGGTTGTGGCTGAAACGGGGTGGGTCGGGCACTGCGGGCGCGACCGGTGGGCTTGGCGTCCGGCGGCGTCAGCGACGGATGCACGAACAGGGTGGGCTTGGCCCAGGCGGACCAGACCAGATCGGCAGGCGCCCAGGCTTCGAAGGATTCACGCCCGGTCATGGGGGCTCCAGTTCGGGGTGGTCTGGGTGGCGGAGTGGTCGATGAGGACAGGGAGTTCGTACGCGGCCTGGTCGATCAGGGCGCGGGTGGAGGCTCGCGCGTAGAGGCCCGCGGCACGACCATCAACAACATACACGCCCAGACAGACGTGCAGCGGACCCACGGGGGAGTCGAGCGGAATGCTGTGGAACCGGCGCTGTGCGACCCAGGACGCCGGGTCTCGGCGCGCGGCACGGCGGAGCGCCCGCTCATGGGGCGACGCGACGCCCGGCACCAAGACGCCCTCGCCCACGCGCCCCATGGCGGGTTTGAGGACCCAGTGGGCGCTCGCGGCGGTTGAGGGAGTGCGGGGGTGACCGACGGGCCGGAGTTGGCGTCGTGGCCGGAGTTCGCGTGGATCGCGGGTCTCGGGGAGCAGTTGCCGCCACGTCGGCACGGGCGTGGTGAGTCGGTCCCAGAGCAGCGACCATCGCTTGGATTGCACGAGGACTGCCGTGGCGGGGTTGCTCAGGAGAACGGCGGGCGTCGATCGCGTGCTGGGTTCGGGCGGGCCGAAGAAGCGCTCCCACCGGTTGCGCCGGCCGAGTTGGGGGAGCCACTCGGCGGGGAAGAAGCGGATGACGGCGTCTACGCGCTGGCCTGTGGGCGCGTGCATCGGTGCTTGACCTGGGGTTTGCCACGCAAGGTGATCCGGGGCGGCGAGCACGCTCCGCAGACCCACGGCGTTCAGGCAGTGTTGCGCGCGACGCATCACCTGGAAGTCGTCGGCGTACGCGGTGGCGTGGACGAGCGCGACAAGGGGGTCTGTCGCGGCGGAATCGCGGAGCCGAAGCGCAAGGGCGTAGGCGAGGGCGGCGCCGGGGTCCGGGGCGAGGGCCGCGCGTCCCAGCGGCGGGCCCCCGATGTCGAGCATGAGGCGAGCAAGGGGCCCCGCCTCGATGAGGCCGCCGGGCACATCGGCATTGATCTCGGAGAGCCGCCACGCGGGAATCGCGGGTGATTCATCATCGGCCGCCCAGTGGAGGTCGAGGCGGCTGAGGCGAGGCCCGGAGTCGGCGGAGGGCGGTGTGCATCGGCTGAGCGCGCGACGGACGGCGCGGGGCAGGGCCAACGTGCGGTGCAGATCGGTGCGTGCGAGCAACTCGCGCTCGGCCGCGATGGCCTCCGAGGAGAGCGCCTCGGCCAGGCGCGCGACCTCTTGCCACGCGGAGGGCGCCAGCATCAGCGGGAATGGCGCGAGCACGGGGGTGTCGGCGACCTGGGGGTCGAGTTTGCCGCACTCGAAGACGGCGCGGAGACGATACTGTCGAGCGGCGGGCTGGCTCAGCGCGGGGCCGATCCAGATGGGTGGCGCGGCGGACGGGGCGTGGGGCGGCGGAGGCGAGATTTGCGGAACCAGCGTTGGGCTCGGCTGGCGCGATGCGGCTGCATCTCGC
>CAZHKB010000507.1:0-2136 GCA_964533405.1 uncultured Phycisphaeraceae bacterium
TACCACACGGCGGAGGCGTGTCCAATAAAGTTGAGACTCATTCTCAATGCCTTAGGCTCGAGGGTGCATCGGAGTCGCAGCCGTTTCCACCAGTCGCGCTCCAGGGCCGGCGGACTGGTGGCACCCACGGGCGCCACCCGCCGGTGGGATCGTCGGGCGCGGCTGCGGGGCCGACTGTGGGAAGCCGCATCCCTACAGTTGCTCCCCGGTGCGGCCTGTCTGGTTCGCGGGCCGGGGACGAGGGCCTGTGGAACCATGGACGAACGCCAGCAACAGATCCGGGAGGGCGCGGGGCTTCAGGAGTCGCGCCTCAACACGGATTTCATCGACTTTGTGCAGAAGTGGGGCGGGCCGTTCCTCATCCTGTGCGCCGTCATCATGGCGGCGTGGGCGGGTTGGAACTGGTGGCAGAAGCGACAGGCCGAGCAGATCGACGCGGCGTTCGCGCAGTATGAGGCCCAGATCGCGGGCGGGAACGCCAGCCCCGAGGCGCTGAAGGCCGTCGCCGAGGAGTTCGAGGGGATCGGGTCGGTCTCGATGCTGGCGAGGCTTGAGGCGGCGGACGTGTATGTCACGTCGATCCGCGCGGGCGTGAAGACGGGCGTGACGCTCAGCCCCGACGGGACGCTGGCCTCTCCGGACGATGCCCTGACCCAGGAGGAACGCACGCGCCTGATCGAGCAGGCGACCGCGCTCTACCAGCGGGTGATGGACAAGGCGGGCGGAAGCTCGGGCAAGGGGTTGATCGCGATCCGGGCCGGGTACGGTCTGGCGGCGATGGCCGAGTGCCTTGGTGACATCGGGGCGGCCCGGGGTCATTACGAGCGAGTGGTTGAGATCGCCGAGGCCAACGGCTTTGACAACCATGTGACGCTGGCCAAGGCGAGGCTGGAGAGCCTGGATGAGGTGGCGACGCCGGTGGCGCTGCTGTCGCTGGCAGAGTTGGCCGTACGGCCTGCGCCGCCCGCGCCGGAACTGCCCGCGGTGCCGGGCGATGTGGGGCCAGCGGGGCCTGGGCTGACGGGCTGGCTGGAGCAGCCGGTGATGAATCCTTTCAATCCAGAGGGGACGCCCAGCGTGCCGCCCGGCGGGCCGGCGCCTGTGCCGGGAACTGAGCCGGGTGCGACGCCGGCGGCACCGGAGCCCGCTCCGGCGCCCGAGCCCGCGACGCCGGGAAGCGAACCGGGTCCAGCACCCGGGACGGAACCGGCGGCGGAGCCGAGCGTTCCGCCCACGGAGCCAGCGACACCGCCCGGGCGGTGATTTTCGTGCCACCACCTGCGGCTTTGAGCGGGTGGTGCCGATCGACGGCGCGGGGTTGAGCCCACCAAGCGTGCCGACGCGCGCCGCGTGGCAACGTGGGCTCCGATCACCTTGCGCTCGTGGCCCGTCGGCAGCCTTGGACGTTGGGTCGCCGCGTGTTCATCTGGGTTGTTGTGAACCACCGGCCTTGGACTGGCGTGGGGCGTGTGGTTTCGGGTATCATGCCCGTGAGGGGCGCGTCGCGTCGGGGCGGCTCGCGTGCGATCGATTGGAACCATCAGCAGGAAGTCGCGGCGGCGATAGGGCCGCGCGAGGTGGGGCGCGGCATGACATCTGACCAGAGCGCGACATCGGGAGGCGGGCCGCGCTTCGGCTGGGGACTGTCGGGCCATCGCGACGCGTCGATGGCGGCGGCGCAAGTGGCCGAGCGGGCGGCGGCGCACCTGGGCGGGGCGTGCGACCTGGCGATGGTGTTCATCGCGGGCGAGCATGTGGCGTCGGCTGAGAGCGTGGCCCGCGAGGTGCGAGAGCGGCTGGCGCCGGGCGCGATGATCGGGGTTTCCACGCAGGCGGTGATCGGCGGCTCAGTGGAGCTCGAGGGCGCTCCCGGCGTCTCGGTGCTGGCGGCGCGGTTGCCGGGCGTGCGGGTGCGGGAGTTTTCGACCGGCGATCTGGTGCCGGGCCCGGCCCAGGGCGCCTCGCCGTCACGCCTTGGCGAACGGCTGGGGCTGGGGGAGGACCTGCGGGCCATGGTCCTGTTGGCCGATCCGTTCTCGTTGCCGCTGGTTAAGTTGCTGCCGGAGTTGAACGGGGCGCGGGCGGTGGTGGATGGGCGCGGGTGCGGGCAGATCGTGGGAGGTCTGGCGTCGGGCG
>CAZHKB010000508.1:0-2135 GCA_964533405.1 uncultured Phycisphaeraceae bacterium
GGCAAGCCCCGCGTCCACACCCGCTTCCCTCCTGAACCCAACGGCTACCTCCACATCGGCCACGCCAAGAGCATCTGCCTGAACTACGGCCTGGCCTCCCGCTACCACGGACGCTTCAACCTCCGCTTCGATGACACCAACCCCGCCAAGGAAGAACAGGAGTACGTCGACGCCATCAAACGCGACGTCCTCTGGCTCGGCGCCGACTTCAACACCCACACCGGCGCGAGCGCCGGCGGCATCTTCTGGGCCTCCGACTACTTCGAGCAGATGTACGCCTGGGGCGAGGAGCTCATCCACAAGGGCCTGGCCTACGTCTGCGCCCTCTCCGCCGACGAAGTGAGCAAGCGCCGCGGCACGCCCCAGATCCCCGCCACCAGCCCCGACCGCGACCGCCCCAAGCCAGACAGCCTCCGCCTCCTCCGCGAGATGCGCGACGGCAAGCACCCCAACGGGTCGTACACCCTCCGCGCCCGCATCGACCTGGCCAGCCCCAACTTCAACCTCCGCGACCCCGTCCTCTACCGCATCCTCCACGAGGCCCACCACAACACCGGCACCAAGTGGTGCATCTACCCCATGTACGACTACGCCCACGGCTTCGAGGACTCACTCGAAGGCATCACCCACTCCATCTGCACGCTCGAGTTCGAGAACCACCGCCCCCTCTACGACTGGTTCATCGACTCGGTGAACCACGGACGCCACGCCCAGGACCCCGACCCCTCGCGCCGCCCGATCCATCACCCCCAGCAGATCGAGTTCGCCCGCGGCAACCTCAACTACACCGTCACCTCCAAGCGCTTCCTCCTCCGCCTGGTGCAGGACAAGCACGTCCTGGGCTGGGACGACCCACGCATGCCCACCATCGCCGGCTTCAGGCGCCGGGGCTACACCGCCGCCGCCATCCGCGAGTTCTGGGATCAACTGGGCGTCACCAAGACCAACGGCACGGTGGACTTCTCACGCCTCGAGAACACCATCCGCGGCCACCTCAACCGCACCACGCCACGCCGCATGGGCGTCCTGCGACCCCTCAAGGTCACCATCGAGAACTACGAGGACGCCAAGACCGAGTGGATGGACCTGGTGAACAATCCCGAGGATGCGGCGATGGGCGTCCGCAAGGTCCCCTTCTCGCGCACGCTCTACATCGAGCGCGACGACTTCATGGAAGACCCCCCCAAGAAGTTCTTCCGCCTCGCCCAGGGCGCGGAAGTCCGCCTCCGCGGCGCGTACTGGATCAGGTGCGAGCGCGTCATCAAGGACGCCTCGGGCGCCATCACCGAACTCCGCTGCTCCTACGACCCGACCACCAGAGGCGGAGAGTCCCCTCCCCCGGCCGCCGACGGCACCGTCCGCAAGGTCAAGGCCACCCTCCACTGGGTCTCGGCCCCCCACGCCATGCCCGCCGAAGTCCGCCTCTTCGACCGCCTCTTCAACGCCGAGGAGCCCGGCAAGCGCACCGGCGAACAACTCGACGACCTCAACCCAAGCTCCCTCGAGATCATTCCGGGCGCGATGCTCGAACCCGCCTTCCTCGACGACCTCCGATCGGCCTCCCAGGGTGGCACGGGCTTGCAGCCTGTGTCCGGCGCCGCCTCGCCGCCGTCCGGATTCACCCCCATCACCCTCGCGGGCGCCACCTGGCCCGACGCCATCGGCCGCTACCAGCTCGAACGCCTCGGCTACTTCTGCATCGACAAGGACACCGACGTGGCCGCAGGCCGACTCGTGCTCAACCGGACGGTCACCCTCAAGGACGACTGGGCGAAGACCAAGGCCTGATCGCGTTCACAGGTCGCTCCCAACGAGCCGCGAGGCGCACGCACGCGGGCCGCTTGTCCATGCGCCCGTCCGCAAACACACCCTCCACGCGATCCGGAAAGACCGCCGGCTTGCGCCGCGCGGCTCGTACCCCCGACCTCACACCCACTCCCAAGGCTCCGCCCCCCACGACACCGCCCCCAGCACCACCACGGCCTTGCCCCACCAGGGCGTCTCATTCACCAGCGCGTACCAGTCCGACAGCGCGTGCCACTCCCGCGCCCCGCCGCCCCCGGCCTCCATGAACGCGCTGGTCGCCACCACCATCGCCGCCAGCGTCACCACACCCGCCACCGCCATATACCCCC
>CAZHKB010000509.1:0-2119 GCA_964533405.1 uncultured Phycisphaeraceae bacterium
GCCTTGGGCCCGGCACCGGACTTGACTGGGGGTGTTTGCTTTGGGAGTGAGTTGGGGGTGGGTTTGGGACCGGAGGCTCCCCCCGCTGGTGTGTCGTGCCGCCGTCTGGAGCGGGTTGAATCCGCAGGGGCGCGGACGGCGAAGCAACTGGTGGCTTGATTGATGATTCCGGAGCGTCGGGAGTGTCCCGAGACGGCCCGGATCACACGGAACAACACAGGAGTCTGAATATGGCGCTTTCCCGCGTTGGTGCTGTCGCGTTGGTTGCTGGTCTTTGCGTGAGCGCTTCGGCCCAGTGCCAGGGGGCGTCGGAGGCCCGGGCCGAGGTTCGGAAGCAGGAGCCGGTGGCGGCGTGCTCTGGCGGGGGCGAGGCGGCGCTGGTGATGGCGTCGCACCGGCGGAAGGACCGTCACGAGGTCGGCAACATCGTGCAGGTGGCGCAGGCGGCGGGGTCGTTCACGACGCTGGTGGCGGCGGTGAAGGCGGCCGGGCTGGACGGGGTGCTGAGCGGGGAGGGTTCGTTCACGGTGCTGGCACCGACCGATGAGGCGTTCGAGGCGCTGCCGGCGGGGACGCTGGAGATGCTGCTCGAGCCGGAGAACAAGAGCCTTCTGCGGGCGATTCTGCTGTACCACGTCGTGCCGAGCGAGGTGATGAGCGGTCAGATCGTGAAGGTGACGTCGGCCCAGACGGTGGGCGGGCAGCGTGTGGATGTGGACGTGCGGGACGGGGTGGTGTTTGTCGATGGGGCGCGGGTGATCCAGGCGGATGTGGACGCGAGCAACGGGGTGATCCACGCGATTGACGCGGTGATCATGCCCTCGACCGAGGACCTGATCGGCACGGCTGTGGAGGCGGGGCAGTTTGGGACGCTGGCGGCGGCGCTGAAGGCGGCCGGGCTGGTGGAGGCGTTGCAGGGCGATGGGCCGTTCACGGTGTTCGCGCCGACGGATGCGGCGTTTGCGGCGCTGCCGAGGGGAACGGTGGATTCGCTGCTGAGGCCTGAGAACCGGGCGACGCTGCAGGCGGTGCTGAAGTACCACGTGATCTCGGGGCGCGTGTACGCGGATGACGCGGTGGAGGCGGGCGTGGCGGCGACGCTGCAGGGCGGGGATGTGCGGGTGACGATCAAGGACGGGCGGCTGATGGTGAACGACGCGACGGTGGTGGCGTCGGACATCGAGACGAGCAACGGGGTGATCCATGTGATCGACCGGGTGATTCTGCCGCCGAAGTGAGGCGGGATGCGGAGCTTTGCGGGCGAGAACGCCCGGGTGATTGTGCCCGGGCGTTCTCGCGTGATGGGAGTCTCCAGGGGTCGTGGTTCGCCTGAATCGAGACGGGTGGCTCGGTCGAATCCCATCACGTCCCCCCCAGGGAGCATCGGACCATGTGTCTGGTCGCGTGCTTGACAACCAACCGGGAGGGGCGATTGGGGTAGGTGCGCGTGGCGAGGAGCTTCGCATGGCCTTACTATGGGCGGGGTCTCTCGCCGCCGGTGGGCGACGGGGGCTCGCCCTGCCTGGCGCGTGGCCCGGCGGCTATGAGCCCGACTCTCACCACCCGAGCCGCCACGTTGCCGCAAACTGTGCTTGAACGCGTGGGTGCGGGCGAAGCGGAGGCGGTGCGCGAGTGCATCGACCGTTTCAGCGGGTTGATTTGGTCGCTGGCGCGGCGTGCGGGGCTGAACGGGGCGGAGGCCGAGGATTCGGTCCAAGAGATTTTCGTCGAGATCTGGAAGAGCGCGGGGCGGTATCGCCCGGAGATCGCGTCGGAGACGGCATTCGTGGCGACGATTGCGAGGAGGCGGTTGATCGATGCGCGGCGTCGGACGACCAGAAGGCCCACGCCGCAGGTGCTTGGGGAGGAGATGGCGGGGCGGCCGATCTCGGACCGGGCGGAGGTGAACCAGGAGGCGGCGCGGGCGGCCAAGGCTCTCTTGCAACTGTCAAGCGAACAGCAGCGGGTGCTGCGGCTGTCGGTGCTCGAGGGTCTGTCGCACGAGAAGATCGCGACGGCGACGGGGCTGCCGCTGGGGACGGTCAAGACGCACGCGCGGCGTGGTTTGCTGCGTATTCGGGCGATGCTGGGGACGACGGGGGAGGGTGAGGGGACGGGG
>CAZHKB010000510.1:0-2118 GCA_964533405.1 uncultured Phycisphaeraceae bacterium
CAAGTCCTGACTGCGCAAAACTCCTTCGGCGTGAGCGGCGAAACCTTCACTCTAGCGATGAACACGGCGAGTTCATTCAGGTCTGAGCCGATGGCCCGCCGTCCCGTGAGCAACGATTCCACCACTGTGGTTCCGCCGCCCATGTACGGGTCGAGCACAGTGTCCCCAGGATTTGACAGGTGCTCGATACAGGCCCTTGCGAACACGGGGGAGAAGCGGGCGGGGTACCGGTAGAACGCGTGAGTGGTACCAGCAACCGGCGATTGATCGGCTGCAGCGGTGCGAACGGATGTCAGCCCAGTTGGGGTTCTCGATGAGCCGATCATGATGCCTCCGCCGCAAATCTGATGCCACCTTACAGGTGAATCATCCTCCCTTCGCTCCCCAGCGCCGCCTCGTGGACTGCTTCGTGCATGGTTGGGTGGGCGTGCATGGTGACGATGAGTTCTTCGGTGGTGGCTTCGAGGCGGCGGGCGAGGGTGAGTTCGGCGATGAGTTCGGTGGCCTGGTCGCCGATGACGTGGGCGCCGAGGATCTCGCCGCGTGGGAGGCCGCGGAGGATTTTGACGAAGCCCTTTGTGTGGACGGAGGCGATGGCCTTGCCGTGGGACTGGAAGGGGTATTTGCCGACCTCGTAGTCGGTGCCCTTTTTGAGGCCGCGCTCGATGAGGGATTGCTCGGTGGAGCCGACGGAGGCGACCTGTGGGTTGCAGTAGGTGCAGCCTGGGACGACGGAGTAGTCGATGGGGATGGGCTCGTGGTGCTTTTTGGGGTCGAGGCGCCAGGCGAGGCGTTCGATGCAGGTGATGGCTTCTTCCATGGCGACGTGGGCGAGCCAGGGTGGGCCGATGATGTCGCCGATGGCGTAGATGGCGGGGAGGCTGGTTTTGTAGTCGATGGGCTGGCTGGTGGTGCCCTTGCCCGGGCCGTCCCAGTTCATTGGGCGGAAGTCGGTCTTGATGTGGTTGCGTTCGAGGGTGAGGCCCAGGGAGGGTTCGCAGAGGCCGTCGGTTCGGCCTTGGACGCCGATGGCGAGCAGGACGCGGTCGGCCTCGAGGACTTCTGTCTTTGAATCGTCGGGGACGGGCTTTCCGTCTTTCCAGGTGATGGGGGCGATTGTGACTTTGACGCCGTCTTTGGTCTTTTCGATGGCGGTGGCGTTGTGGGCGAGTTTGAAGTCGATGGCCCGGCCGTCTTTGTCGGGGCGGGAGTAGATTTTGAGGAGTTCCTTGGAGACCTCGTGGTCTTCGACGGGGAGGATGCGGTCCATGAGTTCGACGACGGTGACCTTGGTGCCGTAGTTGTGGTAGAAGTAGGAGAACTCCATGCCGATGGCGCCGGCGCCGATGACGATGAGTGTTTTGGGTTGCGTCTTGTTGTACATGGCTTCGCGGGCGCCCCAGATCTTGTCGTTGTCGAAGCGTGCGAAGGGCAGGTCGCGGGCGACCGAGCCTGTGGCGATGAGGATGTGGTCGGCGGTGATGGTCTCGCGGGGCTTGGCGGCGGGGGTGGCGGGCGCATCGGTGCGCTCTTCGTTGACCTGGCAGTCGGCGACTTCGATGCGGGCCGGGGCGTAGCCCGGTGCGCCCGGCTTGCCCTTGGCGGCGGCGACGACTTTGCCGGAGCCGATGATCGTTTCGATCTTGTTCTTCTTGAAGAGGAACTCGATGCCCTTGTTGAGTTTGGAGGCGACGTCTCGGCTGCGGCCGATGACCTTGGACCAGTCGAAGGAGACTTTGCCCTCGATGGTGAGGCCCCAGGTCTCGCGCTCGGCGAGTTTTTCCATGACCTCGGCGTTGGCGAGGAGTGCTTTGGAGGGGATGCAGCCCCAGTTGAGGCAGACGCCGCCGAGTTTGGCGCGTTCGATGCAGGCGACTTTCATGCCGAGTTGCGCGGCACGGATGGCGCCGACGTAGCCGCCCGGGCCGCTGCCGATGACGACGAGGTCGAAGTGACGGTCGGGCATGTGGGAGGGTCCTTTCGGGGCGGCGGCGGCGTGCTGGCCGGCGAGGGGTTTGAGGGTTTGAGAGGAGTCGCAGGCCGCGCGGCTTGCGGGCCGGGAGCGGGGGCGCGAGTATAGGGTGCGGGTCCGAGAATGGGGGATGGGCTGGTGTCGTT
>CAZHKB010000511.1:0-2117 GCA_964533405.1 uncultured Phycisphaeraceae bacterium
ACGTGGAGTGGTTGGTGTTGCTGGGGCGAGGGTGACGGCGGTTCGCGCGACGGCTTGGCGACAGTTTTCGCTCGGCACGCCGCCACGGCTCGTACGATCGCCCATGACGGCACACGATCCCAACCCGCTCAAAGAACTGCTGCTCGACGAGGGCGCGACACTGTTCCCGTACGGCGTGGAGCCCGGTGAGCCGGGCGCGGTGCGGCGCATCAAGGCCGAGGGCGACGCGGGCACCCCACTGCTCGCGGCGGCGTTCGGCGCGATCGAACTCGAGTACGCCTCGCTGCGGACGGACTGCGTGATCATGGATCGGCCGGATCGGGCGGTGGTGGAGGTGTCTGGCGCGGACGCGATCGACTTCCTGGGACGGATGCTGACGCAGGATGTCGCGTCGCTCAAGCCGGGCGAGTCGTGCAGCTCGTTCTGGCTGAATCGCAAGGGGCGGATCGACGCGGATCTGCGGGTGCTGCGGCTGGACGACGCGGGGAAGGGGCCGCGGCTGTTTCTCGAACTCGATCGCGGCAGTCTGGACCACACGATCAAGACTCTGGGCGCGTACATCATCACGGAGGATGTCACACTGGCGGCGCGACATGACCTGCACCGGGTGTCTCTGCATGGCCCGACGGCTCGTGACCTGTTGCTGGTCGCGTCGGAGAGTTACGCCACGGTCCTGGGTCTGAGGGCGGGGGCGAACGTCCGCGACGCGATGCCCGACGGTGTTGGATGCTGGATCGACCAGCGCGACACGGCGGGGGTTGCGGGGTACGAGCTCTTCATTCCGGGCGGCGCGGCTTGCGTGGTGTACGAGCGCCTGTTGAGGCTTGGGCGACCGGAGTTCCTGCGCGATCACGGACCCGCGGCCGATCCGGGCGCTCGCGGGGCTTCGCTGGCGGCTTCAAACGCGGTCGGGCCCGCAGTCAGCGGCACGGTCCCGGGGCGCCCGAGCGCGGACGCGATTCGGGTGCGCCCCTGCGGGTGGTTCGCGTACAACGTCGCGCGGATCGAGGCCGGGACGGCTTTGTTCAGGGTGGACTTCGGGCCTGAGAGCCTGCCGGCCGAGACCGGCGTGATCGACGATCGGATCAACTTCAAGAAGGGCTGCTACCTGGGGCAGGAGATCGTGGCGCGGATGCACGCGCGGGGGCACCCCAAGCAGCGGCTGGTCGCGCTGCGGTTTGAGGACGATCTGCCGGCGGGAGCGGACGGGTTGCCGCCGTTGCCGGTGCAGGGCGATGCGGTGGTGTCGATGGATGAACCGGGAAAACCACTGGGGTCGATCACGTCGTCGACGTTCAGCCCGATGCTGGGGCGGGTTCCGATCGCGCTGGCGATGGTGGCGTGGTCGCACGTTGAGCCGGGAACGCGGGTCCAGGTTGAGGCGGACGGGCGGCGGATCGTGGGGATGGTGCAGGGGTCGCTGCGGTTCCTGCCGTGAGCGTTGGCGGATTCCCCCGGTCGTGGCCGGGCTGCGAACGCCGTCGGGAGGCTGGTCGACCAGACATCCGGGGGTGTGATGGAGTTGACCGCCCGGCTCCCGCCGGGGCGCTCTGAGCACCGTGGTCTCGACTTGAGAAGGCTGTTTCGTATAGGTTCGTCCTGACATTGTCCGTCCGGCAGTTCCCGCGCGGGGGCCTGGTGTCTGGGGCTCATGGGGGGGCGTTGGGGCGTCGATCTTGGCCGACAGGGGGTGTTCCGCCAAGGCGGCACCCGGTCTCATGTGTCTTTCATGCTGGAACCACCCGGATGAGTAGGGTTGATCCAGCCGGTGCGGGGCCAATCGCGTTAGGATTAGACAAGGGACGGGTGCGTTGACAGCCATGCGGACAGATCCCGAGATGAGGGCGGCCAGCCCAGCGCGCTCGCCGCGGCGCCTGGTGGGCTGCTGTCTGCTGGACGGGGGCGTGCGGCCCTCGCCGCTGGTGGAGCAGTCGGGGCGTTCGGTGCTGGACCTGAACGTGGGTCCGGAGCGTCTGCTGCTGGATGTGTGGATTGATGCGCTGGGAGCGCTGGCGTTTGAGACGGATCGTCCGGTGGTGCGTGTGCTGCATGGGGGTGACGTTTCCGCGCCGGAGCATCGGCTGGAGGGTGTGCTGCGTGTGGAGGTCACGCCGGAC
>CAZHKB010000512.1:0-2115 GCA_964533405.1 uncultured Phycisphaeraceae bacterium
CGCCCGAAGGTCCTGGTCGCCATGTCCGGCGGCGTCGATTCCTCCGTCGCCGCCGCACTCTTGCAGCGGCAGGGCTACGACTGCATCGGCGTCTTCATGCGCCTAGGGTCACCCGGCGAAGCCCTCGACGAACTGCTCCCCGCCGACTCCTGCGCGACCAACCCCTCGCTGCGCATCGGCAAGCAGGGTTGCTGCTCGATCAACGACGCCGCCGACGCCCGCCTCGTCGCCGCTCAACTCGGCATCCCGTTCTACGTCGTGAACTTCAAGCGCGAGTTCGGGCGCGTGATCGACTACTTCGTTGATGAGTACGCTGCCGGGCGCACGCCAAATCCTTGCGTCCGCTGCAACGACTGGCTTAAGTTCGGCCGCTTGCACGACTACGCGGCCCAACTGGGCGCCGACTTCGTGGCCAGTGGGCACTACGCGCGAGTGGAAGGTGCAACCCCGGTTGGCATGGTTGCCGCTCTGGGCGGCCATGTCGAACAACACGCCGCGCACACGCTTCCTCTGGCCGCCCCAACCACCCCCCGCCTCCTCCGCGGCCTCGACCACGCCAAGGACCAGTCCTACGTCCTCTTCGGCGTCCCGCGCGACCACCTCGCCCGCATGTTGCTCCCCATCGGCGGCTTCCACAAGCCCAACATCCGCGACATGGCCCGCGACCTGGGCCTGCCCGTGTTCGACAAGCCGGATTCCCAGGAAATCTGCTTCGTCCCTGACAACGACTACGCCGCCCTTGTCGAGCGGCGACGCCCAGGCGTCGTCAGCACGGGCCGCGTCCTGGACGACCAGGGCAACGACCTGGGCGAGCACGCCGGCCAGCACAACTTCACCATCGGCCAACGCCGCGGCCTCGGGCTCGCCCTGGGCCGCCCGCTCTACGTCATCAACAAGAACCCCTCGACCAACACCGTTACTCTCGGCCCGCGCGAGCGACTCCTCATCGCCGCCTGCACCGCGAGCGAGGCCAACTGGCTGTGCGATGTGCCCCCCGCCGTCCAGTGGTTCGACACCCTGGCCCGCTACCGCTCGAACGGCGCGCTCGTCCCCGCACGCGCCCGCCTTCTGCCCGACGATCCAACCCCAACCCCGTCGGGCCGCACAGGCACATTCGAGTGCGAGTTCATCACCCCGCAGGAAGCCGTCGCCCCCGGCCAGGCCTTGGTCCTCTACGACGCGGCCAACCCCGGCGTGGTCCTGGGCGGCGGCTGGATCGCCCGCGGAACGCCCGCCCAATGACAACGGAACCGACTGCGCGAGCAGTCGGGCAACTCTCCAGCCGCGGCGCTCAACCAAGCTCGCCCGACGCCTCCGACCAGTTCGCGTCAGCGTCGCATCCGCTTGATGCCCGACTGCTCGCGACGTCGGCTCCGGTGACGTATCGCGTCGCGTCAGCTCCCCGCCCACCCCCGCAAAACCTCCGGATTCTCCCGATACTCCACCCGCGAATCGCTGAACGCCGCCAGCGATCCATCCGCGAAGTACAGGTACCGCCGGAAGTACACGTCGTTGGTGCGGCTGTACGCCTCGACCTGCCACTCCTCGAACACGCCGCCCTCGGCCGTCGTCGACGACTTGAGGTTCAGGTGCTCCGCCGGGTACAGCCCCAACGCATCCTCCCGCGGCATCCCCACCCGCAGACCCCGCGTCCGCCCGATCATGTCCTCGACCTGCGCCGGCGTCACCCGCGACGCGGTCGTGGACGCCCGCGACCCGCCGCCCACGAAAATGCACCCCGTCGACAACAGCCCCGCGGCAATCACCGCCACCAGCCCAAGCGTGCGTCCCATGCGAACCTCCCACAAGTATTCAGCACCCAGCGTCACGCCAGCCAAGGGCGACCTCCCGGGTGATGCAATGTACCCAATCGTTCGCCTCCCGGGGGCGAAGCCACCCACAACAGAACCGACTGCGCAAGCAGCCGGGCACCGCGCAATCACCGGGCGTTCCCGAACTCGCCGACGGCTTCTGTGCTCGCACGCACATGGCGTGTTCCGAGACGCCCGTCGTCAACACGCTGCCCGACCGCCCGCGCGGCCGGTTGCGTTGAACCGAGCCTAGTGAATGAACCTGATCGTCGCCGGATACCGGTGGTACTCCCCCCGGCTCGCG
>CAZHKB010000513.1:0-2112 GCA_964533405.1 uncultured Phycisphaeraceae bacterium
CCCAGGAACGTCGCATCCTCTGGCTCGGCTTCGACTCCGGCGCGTACGAACTGCCCCTCGACCCCGCATCATCCGCTTCGCCCGCCTCGCCTTCCGCCCCCGTCGACCCCAACCAGCCCGCCCAGATTTTGCTCCCACTCCTCGAAGAACCCACGGGCCGACGCACCGCCATCGCCGCCGCCCTCTCCGACACCCTCGCCCTCGTCGCCTCCCGTCCCGTCGCCGGCATCGTCATCCTCTCCGACGGCCGCTCCATCGACACCCTCTCCGACTCTCTCCGCGAGCGCCTCAAGCGCGTTGATGTGTTCGGCGTGCCGCTGGGCAGCCCCGACCCGCTGCCCGACCTGGCCATCGCCCGGGTTGAAGCCCCCGGAGCCGCGTTCGTCAATGACACCGTCCCCGTCCGCATCGACCTCGAGCGGCTGGGCCAGGCCGACCCGCCGCCTTCGACCCTTCGGATCATCGACTCGGCCACGGGCCTGGTTCTGGTCGAGCAGCGCGTCGAACCCGCCGACCTGGCCTCCGCTGGCCACACGCCCCTCTCCGTCACACTCACCATCCGCCCCACCAACCCGGGCAGCGCGCAATGGGATGTCCAGATCGTCCCCGACTCGCCCGACCTCATCGCCCGCAACAACCGCCAGCCCCTCGAGATCGAGCTCGTCGATCGCCCCTTGCGGGTCCTCTACTTCGACGGCTACCCCCGCTGGGAGCAGCGCTACATCAAGAACCTGCTCCTCCGCGAACCGTCCATCCGCGGCACCGCCATGATCCTCTCCCCCGACCGCCGCTACGCCCAGGACGGCGACGATCCCCTCACCGCGCTGCCACGCACACCCGAAGACTGGCTCCCCTACGACGTCATCATGCTCGGCGACTTCCGCGCCGACCTGCTCAGCCAGGAACAGGCCCAGTCCCTCCGCCAGCACGTTGCCACCCGCGGCGCGGGCATCCTCTGGATCGCCGGCCCCGGCGCGACCCCAAAGACCTGGGCCTCCAGCCCCCTGGCCGACCTCCTGCCCATGTCCATCTCCTCCTCCCGCGGCGGGGCCGAGGTCCCCGACTTCGCCCAGGGCATCACCCTCTGGCGCACCCCCCTCGCCCAGCGCCTGGGCGTCCTGGAACTGGGCGACCCCGACCCGCGGACCGGCCTCTCGCCCTGGCCCATGGGCGTCTCCGACCCTCGCACCGGCTGGTCGATCCTCCGCTGGTCGCAACTCCTCACGCCCGACCGCCTCAAGGCCACCGCCGAGGTGCTCGCCCTGGCGGTTCCCGATATCGCGTGGCCCACCGTCGGTGACGAACCGCTCGCCGCGCCCACCACCGCAACCCTCCACTCCGCCACCCCGCTGGTCACCTCCATGCGCTACGGCGCGGGCCGCGTCATCTACGTCGCCACCGACGAGATCTGGCGCTGGCGTTACGGCCGAGGCGAAGCCCTCACCGAGCGCTTCTGGATCCCCCTCATCCGCGCCCTGGGCCGCGACCGCCTCGCCCGCACAGGCCAGGCCGCAATGCTCGAAGTCACCCCCCGCCAGGCCCGCGTCGACCAGCCGGTTCGCCTGGTCGTCCGCCTGCTCGACCAATCCCTCGTCGACCGCGCCGCCGAGTCGGTCCTGCTCCGCATCGCCCGGGCCGGCCCAACCGGCGACGCCCAGACCCCCGTCGCCATCCGCCTGGCCCCAGAAGCCGGCGCCCAGGCTGGCTCCACCTACGCCGCCACCTGGGTCGCCACCCAGCCCGGTCGCTACCAAATCACCTCCGACGACGCCCTCCTCCCCGGCCTCTCGGGAGAGATCATCATCTCGCACCCCGACGACGAACTCCGCCGCCTCGAGACCGACCACCCCCTCCTGGCCTCGCTCAGCGAGCCCAACGCCGGACGCACGCTCCTGACGACAGACCTCGCGGCCCTGGCGGACCTCCCCAGCCGCGCTCGCACCGTCGAGGGCGAGCCCGACATCGAGACGCTCTGGGACAAACCCCTCGCGCTGATCCTCCTGCTCACCTTGCTGGTCCTGGAGTGGATGGGTCGCCGCCTCATCAAACTGTCGTAGCCCGCGGCCAAACATCGGGAATCGGTCCCCTCGTGCCACCAGCCGCGGCCCTTAG
>CAZHKB010000514.1:0-2107 GCA_964533405.1 uncultured Phycisphaeraceae bacterium
CCCCATACCCGCAGCACTGGGCGTCGTAGTACCGCCCCAGCCACCCATCCCCCGTCCCGCTCATGTCGCCCGTGTGCCAGATGTCCATCGACGAGAAGTGCGACCGGTTCGGGTTGGGATACCCGACCCCCTGCACCACCGTCATCAACCCCTCGTCGTACAACTCCTTCACCGGCGCCAACTGCGGATGCAGCCCGACCGGCCCGCCCCTTGACAACATCAGCGCATCCTCGCGCCGGATCCCGATCGTCGGGCGATATCTGTAATACTCGTCGAATCCGACCGGGCACACGGTGTTCAGCCCGTCGTTGCCCCCGCCCATCTGCACGACCACGAGGATCCGGTCCTCGGGCACGCCCGGAATCGACCCGCCCCCCGGCTGCACCCGCGCCATCGCCCACGCCGACTTCTGCAGGAACATCGGCACCGCCAGGCTCGCCGACGCCAGCACCATGCCGCTCGAAAGGAACTGACGCCGGGTGAAGGCCTTGGCGTCGGATGGGTTGTTGTGCAGCGACATGTGACGCTCCTGTCGATCCGATTCGATCCGATTCAACACCGAGACACAGAGGCACAGAGACAGCCAGAGAGACAAAGCGGAAACTCCGACCCGGACGAGGCCCGTCCACATCAAACCAGAATCTCCACCCTTCGGTCTTCCTCTTTGGCTCTGTGGTTTACTTTCCTGTCCTCAGCACAGCTGATACTCCGGCATCGCCGACACCAGCAGCAGCACCCCTGTCACCACCTCGGGCGTCACCCTTCCCCCATTCTTCTCCACAAACTCCAGGAGCGGCCCGCGCGTGTGCGGGCTGCTGCTCCCCAGCGCGAACCGCAGCAGGTACTCCACCACCCGCGTCGCGTTCCGCTCCGAACCCGGATCGGCGCTCGCCATCGCCGACAACAACGGCGTCGGGTCGTACCGATTCTCCTGCGCCATCGCCTCATACCCCCGCGGCATCCGCCCCGTCAGCAGAAAACACATGATGTTCTGCCTCACAAATAGCGTCGACGTGTTCACCCACGAACGCCCCCCCGTCCACCCCTTCACGCTCGGCGGATACAGGATGTTCTGCCCCATCAGATCCAGCGCATCCACCAGAATCGAAAGGTCCCGCGTCGGCGTCAGCAGGCTCCGGATCGAACCCACCACCAGCGTCACCGGGCTCTTGATCTGCTGCGTCATCACCCGCTCGTGATAGAAGTGCTCGCTCAAAAACAGCCGCCGCAGCACGGGCCTGATCGCATATCGATTCGCCAGCATCGTGCTCGCCAGGCTCTCGACGGCGCCCCGCACCGCCCGCCCGTCCTCGCCGTCGTCGCTGGGCAGGTCCTCGCCGCAGAAGAACCGGTGCAGCCGATACGCCATAAACCTCGCGCACGCCCGCTGCTCCAGAATCGCCATCACGAAGTCGTCGCCGTTCAGGCTCCCGCTCCGCCCCAAAATCCGCTTCCCGTCCGCGTCGTGGTCCATCTCACGGAACACGAACTCGTCGTCCTCGAACGAGTACCCCGTCAGCGCGCGAGCCCCCTCCTTGATGTCGTCCTCGCTGTAGTTGCCCACGCCCAGGCTGAACAGCTCCATGATCTCCCGCGCCAGGTTCTCGTTGGGCGCGCCCCGCCTCGAATCGTTGTTGTCCAGGTACGCCAGCATCGCCGGATCGCGGATGATCGCCAGCAGCAACTCCCCGTAGTTCCCCAGTGCGTTCTTGCGGAACGTCTGGTTCTGCATGAACATGTGGTACGAGTCCTCGATCGTGCGATAACTCGTCGCAAAGTGCCCGTGCCAGAACAGCGTCATCTTCTCCTCAAGAGGCCGGGGCGTCTCGATCATCCGCTTCAGCCACCACTTCTGCACCTCGCGGATCTGCCCGCGGTCCGCCCGCTCGGCCTGCTCGCGCCGCAGCCGCAGCCTCGCCAGCGTCTCCTCATCGCTCCCACGCCGCGCCGTCGCCGCCATCCGACGCTCTTCCTCCGACGGCGGCCTGATGATCCCCGCCTCGAAGATCGTCGCCTCCACCTCCGCCGACGCAACCTCCTCGACGTTCAGCAGATAATCCACCGCCCGCTCAGGCCCCCACCCCGCCAGCGTCTCGATCTGCTCCGG
>CAZHKB010000515.1:0-2104 GCA_964533405.1 uncultured Phycisphaeraceae bacterium
CGTCTGGCCCGCCCCCGACCCCCCCGCCACCCGCGGCATGCGCGACCTCGACGACCGCCTCTTCGCCGAAAAAGCCGCCCAGAAGCAGCAGTACATCGTCGTCCGCGACGGCAACGCCGACGGCGTCAAGTTCATCGGAAAGACCGGCGATATCGACCCACAGGGCAAGCCCATCGTCTACGAGGGCAAGCCCGAGACCATGAAGGCCAAGACCGCCAAGGAAGGCCCCTACAAGGGCGTCGTCTGCTTCGACCCCGCCCACACCGTCACGCACAACACACTGGCCGACATCGGCGACCCCTTCCCCAAAATCACCAACGAGCAACTCCTCAACGGCAAGACCGTCTCCCAGAACATGGCCGACGCCAACTCCGAGTTCCGCAAACGCTACGACTACTTCAAGAGCCACAAGATCAACGACATGGGCTACTCCGTCATCGACGCCGACAACTTCGTCGTCGTCCGCACCAGCGACGGCGTCCGCTTCCATGGCGACTACGACCTCCACGGCGTCTACAACAAAGACGGCTCCTTCGTCGCCGACACCACCGGCATCCGCGGCGAACTCAACACCGAGATGGGCGCCAAGCTCATCCAGCACGGCGCACACGACGAATGGACCGACCGCCAGAATCCCAACAAGGCCGGACAGAACGCCGGGCCACAGCCCCCCATCACCATCTACACCCCCGACGGCCGCAAGATCGGCATCACCGCCTCCTCCAAGGACGAGGCACGCCGCCTGATGAAAGAGTTCTACGAAGAGCACGGCCTGGCCTGGCGCTACGACGACTGGGAGAAACTCCCCGGAAACAAAATCGAAACCGGCGGATAATCAACCACCAAGGATCGCACGCACGCCCTCGCGCGTCGCGAGAACACAATGCTCACCCAAGCACTCTCCAAGTCCGAACGCGATGAGCTCCTGGCCCGCCACGCCAAGGCCATCGTGCGCTATCGCACCGCCGTCATGGCCAGCGACCGCACCGCCGCGCTCGCCGCTTCCAAGGACGCCGAGGCCGCCCTTCACGAGTACTTCGACCGCCTCCCCGTCATCACACTCTCCACCTGCCCCCTCACGGGCAAGCCCCTGCTCCGCTCCTTCGACCCCTTCGGCCTCGACGGCCCGTGGTGGCAGCCCGGCGCCAAGCGCCCCGCTCCGCCTGTCCCCTACACGTTCTGCGGCCTCCGCGGCGGCGTTCACTTCCAGGGCAAAAAGGTCATCGGCCCCACGCTCGAAGCCGCCGTCGGGCCCGAAGTCCCCTACGTCATCCCGCGCTTGCTCGAACTTGGAAACATGACCGCCGTCATCGGCGAGGTCGCCATGACCCCCGGCTACAAGGCCTACACCATCGCCTACTTCGCCGACCCCAAGCCGCACGCCAGGGACCTCACCGCCGACTGGCCCGATACCTCCTACTCCTGGCGCACCCTCTTCGGCGAGACCGGCTCGGTCATCCCGGTCGACAAGTGGGACTTCGATCTCAAGCCCTGGATTCTCAAGGGCAAGGTCCGCTGGTGCGTGCCAGGCTCCGGCAACTCCAAACTCGCGCCCCCCGCCCCCAAGTCCATCACCGGCGCCAGCGAGTGCCCATACCTCGACCTCAAGGGCCGACGCGAATACCTCATGGTCAAGGGCGACAAAGTCTGGAACCGCGGCCTACCCAACGGCGACCCCATCACCGCCAACGATCTGTCCGACTGAACCCCCCCTCACCCGCGTGCGGGGGAGGTGTCAACCAGGCTCTGCGAAGTTGACGGTGGGGGCAGTGGTCACGACCAACCGCCGCAACTTCTCGATGCGCCTTCAGCGCTGCGCACGACGTGGCGCACGCCCCGGACTCGCGACGCGCTCTCTCATACGGACCGTTGTTGCGACTCGGGCGTGCCACCGATCGGGGCTCTGCACGATCGGTGCGGGTCGGCCGGTTGTGACCGAGGCACCAATCGCTCAACCTAGCGATCGGTGGCACGCCGCCCGAGTTCCATCGCGAGTTCGTATCACCTCCCAACAATCCCCCATGCACCACATCTCCACCCCGCACGCCCCCACACCGCTGGGCCACTACGCCCAGGCCATCGCCCACAACGGCCTGCTCTTTAT
>CAZHKB010000516.1:0-2102 GCA_964533405.1 uncultured Phycisphaeraceae bacterium
GGTGGATGATGAAGCCCGAGCCGAGGCCCGAGGGCGTGGAGAACATGACGACGCCACCGGCAGCACGCCGTAACCAAGACGCCTGCGTCAGCACGCGGCGCGTTTGTCTCCCCTCCCCCGCGTGCGGGGGAGGTGCCGGCAAGGCTCGGCGACGCCGGCGGAGGGGGCACGTTGCACCCTCAGCCACCATCCCGCTCACAATCCGCCCCCAACACCACGACCAAAATCGAGACCCCCATGCACCGCACCCCCGCTCTCGCCCTCCTCCTCGCCTCCGGCACCGCCTTGGCCGCCGACGACTTCTCCCGCCTCGCCCCGCCCGACGCCGGCCTCGTCGTCTCCGTCGCGAACTACGCCACCGCCAAGCAACTCCTCCTGGCCACCCCTCTCGGCCGTCTCACCCAAACCCCCGACATCGCCGCCGCCATCGAGGAAGCCCGCAAGCAGCGGATGGAATCCTTCGAGGCTCTCACCACCGAACTCGGCATCGACGTCGAAGAGTGGCCCGAGCCCGCCGGCATGCTGGGTCTGGCCCTCATCGCCCGTCCCATCCCGGACGCCGAAGAGTGGGCACCCCAGTTCGACCAGCTCTTCGTCGTCGCCGCCGACTTCGGCGACCGCATCACCGAGGTCCAGGCCATCCTCGACGCCGTCGTCGACCAGGGCCTCGACCAGGGCCTCATCGACGTCCAGATCGACAACGTCGGCGATGTTGAAGTCATCACCATCACCGTCATCCCCGAGGTGGACGACCCCGACGCCCCCCAGCCCGGCGATCCGCTCGACGAGGCGCCCGCCGGCCTCCGCGGCATGCTCGCGGGCCTCGACACCGCCGCCATCGCCATCCAAGACTCCACCCTCTACGTCGGCGCCGAAACCGCCCTCGTCATGGACATGCTCGACCGCGCTCGCGGCTCCGACATCCGCTCCATCGCCGATGATGTGCAGTTCGCCGCCTCCCTCGCCCAGCACCCCGACAACTCTTCCGACTACGCCGTTCTCTTCCCCGGCCGCATGGGCTTCCTCGAAGGCCTCATCACCGGCATGCTCATTCCCCCTCCCCTCGACGCCGTTCAGATCCTCACCGACCTGGGCATCACCAACATGAAGGCCGTCAGCCTCGCCGCCGACCTCCAGCCCGCCGACGACGCGCAGGTCGAGTTCACACTGGGCATCCTCGACCCCGAAAAATCGGGACTCGTCTCGCTCTTCGACCTCACCGATGGGCCCTGGAACCCGCCCGCCTTCGTCACCCCCGACGCCTTCGCCGCCACGCGACTCCTGGTCGACTTCCCGCGCCTGCCCGAGGTCGCCCGCGAGTTCTTCACCACCCTGCCCCCCGAACTCCAGGACCAGGCCGCCTTCGCCTTCGAACAGGCCATGGGCTTCGTCGACACCATCGCCCCACTCGTGGGCCCGGAGGTCTACCTCATCCAGACCCTCGAGCGACCCTTCGCCGCCGCCCCCACGCAGGTCTTCGCTATCCCGACCTCAGACCAGCTCCCCATCTCCAACCTCCTCGTCCTGGCCAGCCAGGGCGGCCTCAACCCGCGCGACTTCGGCGGGACAAAGATCTACGACGACCCCAGCGGCGCCCTCTCGCTCGCCGTCGCCTACGGGCACTTCTTCGTCGGCTCACCGACCGCCGTTGAGTCCGCGCTCCGCCTCGCCTCCGCCGACGCCGGCGACTCTCTTGCAGGCGACCCCGCCTTCCAATCCGCCATGCGCCCCCACGACTCCACCGGCAACGCCCTCCAGTTCACCCGCCTGCTCGACCTGCTCGACTACACCATCTGGGCCGCCCAGAACATCCGCGAAATCCAGAACCAGGCCCTCCGCGATGCGGGCTGGTCCGAAGACGACATCGCCCAGTTCGTCCCCCCAGACACCACCCCCCAGTGGCTCAAAGACCTCTCCATTGAAACCCTCGCCCCCGCCCTGGGCGACGTCTCCATGGAAATCACCCCCTCCGACGACGGCTTCCGCGGCCGCATCCTGCTCCACAATCCCAAGTAACGCCGCACCCAGCGTCAGCTCGCGAGCCCCGACGCCCCGCCCTCCACAACGATCCACCGACCCGATCGAGACGCACGCTCACGCAC
>CAZHKB010000517.1:0-2099 GCA_964533405.1 uncultured Phycisphaeraceae bacterium
CACCAGCACCCGCTCGGCCGCCAGCGTCTGCCCCCGCATCGACTCCAGCGCGCTCCGCAGTGCCGCCGCCCCCGTCCCCGGCCCCACCGGCAGCAGCACCGTGATCCCGGACTCTCCCCCGATTCGCGCCATGCCCGTTGCATCGGCTGAGTCACGCCGCCAGGCCGAATCCGGGCTTCCCCCAGGCTCCGCTCCCCAAGGCCCCGCCAACTCACATGCGCCGCGCACGCCTGTGCCAATCCAGACTCACTCGACCGGCACTTCTTGCGCCAAAACCCGGAAACGGTCGATCAACACCCCAGACGGACCGATCCTCTCCGTTCCAACGCGATGCGCGCCCCCACGCCCCACACGCCACGCCACACCATGATCGACCCACCACCAAACCAACCCATCGCCGACGCACTCATCCTCGCCCTCACCCGCGGCATGTCGCTGGCCGAGTGGGGACGCCTGGGCATGATCGAACGTGAGTGGGAGCTCTACACCCAGCTCGCCCCGCACTACGGCCGCCTGGTCGTCCTCTCCTATGGCGACCCCGCCATCGAGGCCCAGGTTGCCGCACGCATGTCCCCCGCGCCCATCGTCGTCACACCCGCCGACTCCGCCGACGCCCATCCCCGCGTCCTGGCCGCCCTCGCGGGCGCACGCTCTGTCCTCATCAAGACCAACCAGATGGACGGCGTTGTCCCCGCCGCCCGCACCGCCAAGTTCCTCCGAGCCAATGGGCTCACCGTCGCGCTGGTCGGGCGCGGCGGATACCTCCGCTCACGCTTCCTGGCCGACCAGTACGGCCCGGCCTCCAAGCAGGCCGCCGACGCCGCCGCCGAGGAACACGACCTCTGCGCCGCCTCCGACGCCATCGTCGGCACCACGCCCGAGATGGTCCACGCCCTCTCCTGGCGCTACGGCGTCGCCCCCGAACGCACCCGCGTCGTGCCCAACTACGTCATCGTCCAGGGCTCCACACGCTGCGCCGCCGAGCGCGAGCCCACCGTGCTCTACGCGGGCCAGCTCGTCGCCCGCAAACGCGTCGACATGCTCATTCGCGCCTGCGCCTGCATCAGCGACGACAACCAGGCCCGCCTCACCCTCTCCATCATCGGCGAGGGCCCCGAAGAGCCAGCCCTCAAGGCGCTCGTCGGTGAACTCGGCGTCAACGCCAGGTTCGAGAAGCGCCTGCCCCACACCGAACTCCTCGAGCGCATGCGCCGGGCCGCCATCTACGCCCAAGCCTCCATGCTCGAAGGCCACCCCAAGGCCGTCATCGAGGCCATGGCCTGCGGAGCCGCCGTCATCGTCACCGACTCCCCCGGCATGCGCGACGTGCTCACCCACGGCGTCACCGGCCTGCGCGTCGAAGCCCACGTGGGCGCGCTCGCCGACGCCATCGACCTCCTGCTCACCGATGAGCCCTGGCGCGAGCAGATGGGACACGCCGCCGCCCACGTCGCCCAGGAGCAGTACGGCCTGCGGGCCATCGTCCCGCTCGAACTGGCCGCCCATCGCCAGGCCATGAGCACCGCCGGCACCTTCGAGCGCGCTCAGGCCGCCGGCGTCCGCTTCGATCCCGCGCTGGTCGACGCGGCCGACGAGGCCGCAGGAGAGTGGGAACGCTCGCTCCGCGCCTTCGCCCGCCGCCTCGAATCCAGCCAGGCCCACCGCGTTCTGGCCGAGGTCGAAGCCTCCATCCGCGACCTCCGCGAGAGCGTCTCGGGCACTCGCAAAGTCAAGGCCTGACCCAGCCGCGTGCGGCGGCACGCGAAGCCTCGCCGCGCGGCGGCACCGCACCGGCGCTCAACAGAACCGTCCTCGCAAGCGGTCGGCCACCACACACCAACCCGCCGCACCCGACTTGCCCCTCGCGGCAAGCCAAGTTCGAACCACAGGGGCACAAACCGCACAACGCAAGGCGACCGCGCCCGGTGACCCCGCGCGCTCCCGGGTCACTCCGCGTTCCCCCGTCCTCGCCTTCTCAACCACTCCGCCCCGTTGTGCCCGTTGTGCCCGTTGTGCTTCAAACCCTCCTCAGCCTCTGCGAATCAGCCACCTCATGCCCCGGTTGCGGAATCCTCGGTCTGCCCCTGCCCGCCCCCCGC
>CAZHKB010000518.1:0-2099 GCA_964533405.1 uncultured Phycisphaeraceae bacterium
GGTACTGGCGGGAGGCGGAGTCTCGCAAGATCGTGGAGTTGGTTGGGGCGATGCAGCGGGAGAATCGGGACGCGAACATCGTGGTGCTGGGGGACCTGAACGCGACGAGCGAGGACCAGAGCGTGCTGACGCTGCTCGGGGCTGGGTTGGCGGAGATCCTGCCGGACGATGGGTCGAGGGGGAATGAGCTGATGAGCCATGAGTCGGGTCGGCGGATCGACCACATCCTGGTGAGCCAGTCGGTGCTGCCGGAGGTCGTGGGGGGCAGCGCGTTCATCATGGGGACTGCCAGTCGGGCGCCCGGCGCGGATTGGCGGCACACGCCCGCGCCGGCGGGGCTGGCATCGGACCATTTTCCGGTGGCGGTGGAGTTGTGGATTGGGGATCGGTGACGAGCCTTGCCGGGTCGTCCGAGTTTTGCCTGGTGGGCCTGGCCCGGGAGGGGCGAACGGGTGGTTGAGTAGAGTCCGTCGGCCCCGCTGGGGCCGGGGAGATGGGGCGGCGGCGGCGAGAGGCTTGCCGCTGCGCGGCCGCGGCTTTGGCAACAGCCGTGGGCTGCTCCGCAGTCCGAGCACCAAGGGTGGCTGCGCCACCGCCGGGGGCACTTTTGGCCCCTCCGTCAACTCGCAGAGCCTCGTTGACACCAGCCCCGCACGCGCGGGAGGTGGCCGACCCGCTGTCACGTTCCCCCCACATAGCCGGTGATCGTGGACTTGAAGGGCTTGTCGAGGGCGGCGATGAGGTAGCGGAGGGCGTCGATGGGGTGGTCTTGGCCGTCTTTGACGGGGGTCATGCTCTCGGGGTTGCCCTCTGGGTAGTGGTAGCGTTCGAGGGCTTCGATGAGGCGGGTGCAGCGGTGGTGGATGAGCAGGCGTGGCGGGCCGATCGCGGGCTTGAGGCGGGCGCGGAGGAGTGCGAGGCCCTCTCCGATGGTGAGGGCGCGGGCGTGGACGGCGAGGCCGGCCTTTCGCATGGCGTCGATGTTGGAGATTCCGGTCTGCTCGTGGCGCTGGTGCCCGGCGGAGTCGGCGGCGATCCAGACGGGGGATGGGCGGCCATCGCGGGGGGACTTGATGGCGGCGATGTGGTCGTCGAGGAGCATCTCGGCGCGGACGTGCTCGTGGGTGATCCAGAGCGTGCGGGTTGGGGGCTCGCCCGGGGCGGTTTCGAGCGTGGCCCAGAGGATGACGGTGTCGGCGCGGAAGCCGAAGTCCATGCCGGCGACGCACTGGCCCTCGCGCGGGGTGTCGAAGACGACGTGGAGTTTGGGGTCGAACTCGGGCAGGACGCAGTGGCCGCGGGAGGGGCGGAGGCAGAGCATCTCGGACTCCCAGGCGGATTGTGAGACGCGGGACTTGAGGGTGATGGCATCGGAGATGGGGATGTGGCCGGGGTCAGCGGTGGCGCCGGCTTGCAGCCGGTGCGGATGGTCGTCGGTTGGGACAGCCGGTTTGAGCGGGCCGGGCTGTTCGGGGACAGGCTGCAAGCCCGTGCCACCGCTGAATCGCTTGGCTCGGCCAGCGCACTCGGGTTGGAGCGGGCAGGTGGGGCACTGGTGCTCGGGGCCGCAGAGGGCGAGGGTGTCGACGACGCCCCACTTGAAGAGGCGTCGCGAGCCGTTGGAGGCGTCTTTGACGAGTCGGAACATGAGGCCGTTCGGGCGGTGCATGGTGGAGAGGCACTCGACGGCGCCGCGGACGTGGATGGCGTTGCAGTCGGTGGAGCGTGTGGTGAGTTGTGCGGCCTCCCAGATTGCGGGGTCGAAGAGGTCGACCTCGTCGCAGCGGAGTTTCTGGACGCGGGTGCCGCGGACGGAGGCCTCGCTTTGGGCGAGGATCTCGACGGTGGAGTGGTTGCGCAGGACGATGCGGCGCTCGGTGATGCGGCCCTCGAGGGTGGAGGTGAGGTCGGGGATGGAGAAGAAGCGGCGGAGATGCGCGAACATGCGCTTGGACTGTTCGAGGGAGCCGGCGAGGATGCGGACCTCGATGCCGGGCTTGAAGAGCAGGTCGAGGGTGGTGGCGAGGGCGCCGAGGAAGGTCTTGCCGCCGCCGCGGTTGGCCCAGAGGAGGAGGTCGGGCGGGTGGGGGGAAGCAGGG
>CAZHKB010000519.1:0-2089 GCA_964533405.1 uncultured Phycisphaeraceae bacterium
CTCCCCGCACCCTCCCCGCACCCGTTCTTATCACCCCTTCAGCAACTCCCGCGCCCCGCCGATACCACTCGTCGGAGGTCCACGCATGAAGCCCGACAAGCGCGAGAAGCGCGACAAAGCCCTCTGCCCCAACCGTCTCAGCACGTTGTTGCCCTGGGCCGCACTCGCCATCGTGCTGGCTCTCTCGATCTTCGTCGTCGTCCCCGCGGTCACAGAGCGTTGGACCGACCTAGGCGTCCGCGTCGGCCCCGACGCGGCCTGGACCATGCGCACCGCCGCCTGGTTCAACGGCGAGTCCGCCGCCTCCCCTTGGCGGGCCGACCTGCGCAGCGTGCGCCGCATGGCCACCGCGGGCGCGACCGGCGCGTGCGTGCTCGCCGCAATCGTCCTGCCGGTCCTGGCCTCCCGCAGCTTCAAGGCACGCCGCGCCCTGATGCTCGTCGGCTGGCTGCTGGCCGCCGCCGCCGTCGCATGGATGGGACTGATCATCGTGCCGGTCGAGATCGCGATGATGCGAGCCTGAACCGAGCCGCGTGCGTGAGCACGCGGAGTGTCCTGCGCCTTCCAGTCATTCTCTGAGCTCCGCCCCCTCTCCCGGGTGCGGGGGAGGTGTCAACAAGGCTCTGCGAAGTTGACGGAGGGGGCACGGGAGCGCCGGACCCGTGGGGAGTTGGCGGCCCGGCCGGTCGCGTGCGGAAACAGGGCACGCGAACGGCGAGGTCAGACCCGCGGGTGCCCGACTCGTGCCAGACTGGTGCCCAACCGCTCGCGCGGCCGACTCCGTTGGCTTCCTACTTCTTCCCCCGCTCCGCCAGCAGCCTCGTCGCCTCATCCACGTCCTTGTCCCCGCGCCCGGAACAGTTCACCACGATGTGCTGGTCCTCGTTCATCGTGGCTGCCAGCTTCACCGCCTCCGCGATCGCGTGCGCCGTCTCCAGCGCGGGGATGATCCCCTCGCGCTGCGCGAGCAAACCGAACGCATCCAGCGCCTCATCATCCGTCACCGCCGTGTACGCCACCCGCCCCGCGTCCTTCCAATACGCGTGCTCCGGCCCCACACCCGGATAGTCCAGCCCCGCCGAGCACGAATGCACGGGAGCCGTCTGCCCGAACTCATCCTGCAAGACATACGACAACGACCCGTGCAGAATCCCGGGCGAGCCCGCGCCGATCGACGCCGCGTGCTGCCCCGCCGCCGACGAGTGCCCGCCCGCCTCAACCCCGATCAGCGCCACGTTCTTGTCGTCCACGAACGGATAGAAGATGCCGGCCGCGTTCGACCCGCCGCCCACGCACGCCACGATCGCGTCCGGCAGCCGCCCCATGTGCCGCAGGCACTGCCCCTTGCACTCACGCCCGATGATCGACTGGAAGTCGCGCACGATCGCCGGGAACGGGTGCGGCCCCACCACGCTCCCGATGATGTAGTGCGTCGTCTCCACGCTCCCCATCCAGTCCCGCATCGCCTCGTTGGTCGCATCCTTCAGCGTGCGGCTTCCCGACTCCACCGGGATCACCTTGGCGCCCATCAGCTTCATCCGCACCACGTTCAGCCGCTGCCGCCGCACGTCCTCCGAGCCCATGTAAATCTCGGCGGTCAGCCCCAGCTGCGCCGCCGCGGTCGCGGTCGCCACGCCATGCTGACCGGCCCCCGTCTCCGCGATCACCCGCTTCTTGCCCATCCGCCTGCACAGCAGGGCCTGCCCCATCGTGTTGTTGATCTTGTGCGCCCCCGTGTGCGCAAGGTCCTCGCGCTTGAGCCAGATCGTCGCCCCCTTGCCCCGCCCCGCCTTCGCCCGCGCGTGCTGCGTCAAACGCTCGGCCTTGAACAAAGGCGTCGCCCGACCCACGAACTTCGTCAGCCGGTCGTGCAGGTCCTCCCAGAACTTCGGGTCCTCGCACACCGCCAGGTACGTCTCATCGAGCTGACGCAGCGCGGCCGTCAGCGTCTCGGGCACATACGCACCGCCATACACGCCGAACCGCCCGAACTCATTGGGCACCGCCGACAGCCGCACGGGCCCCTCGGCCACCGCCACCGCCGCCTCTTCCTTGTCGTCATCGGCCCCCCGAGGCGGCGGCGCCGCCG
>CAZHKB010000520.1:0-2083 GCA_964533405.1 uncultured Phycisphaeraceae bacterium
CGTTTGATCCGGGCATGCCGGGGTATGAGGACTGGGAGTTATATTGTGCGATGGCGGCGGCTGGGCATAAGGGCGAGATCGTGCCGGAGTTTCTGGTGCATTACCGGGTGCGTGCGGATTCGAGGCAGCACGGGCAGGATCGGAAGCGGCACGGGCGATTGGTGGCGGAGCTGGCGGCGCGGCATCCGGGGCTGGCGCTCCGGCCTGACCGGGCGATGCGGCTGATCCTGGCGGAGGAGACGGCGCGTCGGAAGGCGGCGGGGCGGGGCGTCGGGAAGTTGAAGCGGGAGCGGAGGGCGCTGCGGAAGCAGGCGAGGCGGCTGCGTGCGCGGCTTGGCGAGGCGCGGGCGCAGATCGCGGAGATCAAGGCCAGACGGAAGCGCAAGCGGGTGGCGGCGCTGGAGGCGATCGAGGCGCACGGGCTGCCGTTGCGGTATCGTGCGGCGGATCGGGCGGCGCGGATGGTGAGGAAGCTGGGATTGAGCGTGGCGGCGCGGGGGGTTTTGAGGAGGTTGGGGGCGAGATCACGGAGGGCCCGCTCTCGTGGGGGGTGACTTTGCAGCCAGGATCCGAGACGCCAACCTGCACGAGTTACTTTGTCGATGAGGCCGGGGACGCCACGCTCTTCGATGGAAAGGGGCGCGTCATCGTCGGGCAGGCGGGGTGCTCGAATCACTGCATGCTGGGCCTGCTTCAGCTCGGAGCTGCGGGCGCGATCTCCATGGAACTCGAGGCGCTGCGCCGTGAGTTGCTTGCGAGCGCCTTCTTTCATGGTGTTCCGTCGATGCAGCCAGACAGGGGGAGGACGGCGGTGTTCTTCCATGCGAAAGGACGATCCGCCGGAGGTGCGATGGGAAGTGTTCAAGGTGTTGTCGAGACACGAGGCGAAGTTCTTTGCGGTGGTGCGCGACAAGCAAGGGATCTGCGTGGATGTTCGCAACAAGAACCGTCAGTCCGTGGAGTTCCGTTAGCATCCGAACCGTTTCTATGATGAGATGGTCAAGCGTCTTTTCCGGGACAGGCTCCACAAGGCCGAGTCCTACCGGGTCTGCTTTGCGTCCCGCGGCGCATCGGATCGAACTGCCGCGCTGTCCGCCGCACTGGAAGCGGCAAGGGCTTCGTTTGAACACAAGTGGGTCGTTCGAGCGAGTACACTGATTGAGGTGACTTGTTGCGCGTCCAAGGACTCGGCGGGCCTGCGGGTCGCCGACTATTTCTTGTGGGCCCTGCAGCGGGCATTCACGAGGGGCGAGGATCGCTACCTGGCGTTTCTGGCGAACTCGGTCAGCCTGGTGCACGACGTGGACGACCGTCGGGGGAGTCCGGCCGGGGTGTACTACACGAGGAAGAACCCGCTCTCCGCAGCAAAAATAAAGAGGACGCCGGGGATATGGGAGCTGCCGCAAGCGGCCGCCCACACGGCATGGAGCCGAGTGTCATCCCCAGACGCCAAGCCCATTATATCGGCACTCCGGGCTGGCGAGTCAAACGCTCGCTTTGGGCGGATCATCCAGCCAGCCGGTGCAAGAGGGATGCCCGGACTCCTGGCCACTCGGCGGCGAGGATGGAGTAGTAGACGGTGTCGCGGGTGTAGGCGTCCGGGGCGATCATGTGGTGGCGGAGGGTGCCTTCGCGGGTGGCGCCGAGTTTGGCGATGGCGCTTTGGGAGTGGATGTTGCGGGCGTCGCATTTGAGTTGGACGCGGATGGCGGCCAGGGTGTCGAAGGCGTGGGAGAGCATGAGGAGTTTGGCCTGCGGGTTGGCGCGGGTGCCGCGGAGGTGAGGGGAGATCCATGTGGCGCCGATCTCGAGGCCGCGGTGCTCGGGGCGGATCTCCATGAAGGCGGAGGAGCCGACGGGTGTGTTGCGGGTGGGGCCGGGCTGGAGGTCGATCATGGTGAGGGTGGCGCGGCCCGGGAGGTTGATGAGGCGATGGATGAAGTCGCGGAATGCGGTGCGGGTCCAGGTGTCGGGGGCGTTGAGGTGGTATTGGAAGGTGTCGGGGGTGGCGGCGTCGAAGAGTGGGTCGGCGTGGTCGGAGTGGAGGGGTTCGAGGCGCAGATGCGGGCCGACGAGGGTGGGG
>CAZHKB010000521.1:0-2074 GCA_964533405.1 uncultured Phycisphaeraceae bacterium
GCCGTCACCAACGATGCCAACCGCAGGCACTGGGCAGGGGCGGACGGCCTCAGCGCTGATGCGGCCGCGTCGCCCGATGTGCGCCGCACCCTCCGCAACCGCGCCCGCTACGAGGCGGCGAACAACTCCTACGCCAAAGGCATCGTCCTCACGCTCGCCAACGACGTCGTCGGCACCGGCCCCCGCCTGCAACTGCTCACCGACGACGATGAGGGCAACGAGCGCATTGAGCAGTCATTTATGGCGTGGGCGAAGGCCATCGGCCTCCCCGAAACACTCCGCACCATGCGTGCGTCCCGCGCCACCGACGGCGAGGTCTTCGCCGTGCTGGTGAGCAACCCGCGCCTGGCGACGCCCGTCAAACTCGACCTTCGATTGGTTGAGGCCGATCAGGTCACGACGCCCGACCTCTGGGTCCTCGACGACCATGCCGTGGACGGCATCGTCTTTGACGACGCGGGCAACCCCGCCGAGTACCACATCCTCAAGGGCCATCCGGGCGACGCGCGCAGCGGATTCCTTGGGCTTGAGTATGACCGCGTTCCCGCCGAAGCGGTCATCCACTACTTCCGTGCGGATCGCCCGGGCCAGAGCCGTGGCATCCCAGACATCACTCCGGCGCTCCCGCTCTTTGCGCAGCTTCGACGCTTCACCCTGGCGGTCCTCGGCGCTGCGGAAACCGCCGCCGACTTCGCGGGCATCCTCTACACCGACACCCCCGCCAACGGCGAGGCCGAGAGCGTCGAACCGATGGACGCCATCGAACTCGAAGCCCGCTCGCTGCTCACCATGCCCGGCGGCTGGAAGATGGCGCAGGTCCACGCCGAGCAGCCCGCGACGACCTATGCCGAGTTCAAGCGGGAGGTCCTCAACGAGATCGCCCGCTGCCTGAACATGCCGTTCAACGTCGCGGCGTGCAACTCCTCGGGGTACAACTACGCCAGCGGTCGCCTCGATCATCAGGTGTACTTCAAGAGCATCCGCGTCGAACAGGACCAACTGGCGTGCGCGGTGCTCGACCGCCTCCTGCTGGCCTGGCTCCGCGAGGCGGTGCTGGTCTCCGACCTGCTGCCGCTCCGCGTCCGCACCCTCATCGCCACCGGCGAAGCCCTGCCCCACCAGTGGTTCTGGGATGGCAACGAGCATGTGGACCCGGCGAAGGAAGCAACGGCTCAGCAGACGCGGCTCGCCTCGCACACGACGACGCTGGCCAGCGAGTACGCGAAGCAAGGCCGCGACTGGGAAACCGAGCTCCGCCAGCGGGCCAAAGAGGTCGCGCTGATGAAGGAACTCGGGCTTGCACCCGAGCAGGCCCAGCCGCTCCAGCCCGCGGGCAAGGAGGACAGCAGTGGCGACTAAGCGCCTCCTCACCCTGTGCGCTCCCGTCGAGGGGTGGCTCGAAGCGTCGGCCGACGGCGCTGCGCCCGCTGATGGCAAGCCCGTGCTGCGCCGGTTCTCGATGACCGCGTACACCGGCGGTCCCATGATGCTCGCGGGGTGGAATCACCCTGTGGTCGTGGATCTCGCGGGGCTTCAGATCACCGCCAAGAGCCGACCCATTCTCAAGGACCACAACCGTTCGCTCATCGTCGGCCACACCGAGTCGATCGGCGTGCAGGGGTCGAGGCTCGTGGTGTCGGGGGTGATCTCCGGCGCAGGACCCGTCGCCCGCGAGATCGTCGAGAGCAGCCGAAACGGCTTTCCCTGGCAGGCATCGCTCGGCGCGGTTGCCCAGCCCGGCGCGATGGAGTTCGTGTCCAAGGGCCGCACGGCAGCGGCGAACGGGCAGCAGTTCGAGGGGCCGGTCCACATCGCCCGCCGCAGCGTGCTGGGCGAGGTGAGCTTCGTGGCGCTCGGGGCAGACGACAACACGACCGCGAGCGTCGCGGCGGCAGCGATCAAGGAGGACGACATGACCTTCGAGCAATGGCTCGCGGCCAAGGGCTTCGACCCGGCCAGCATCAACGACACGCAGAAGACCAACCTCAAGGCGATGTTCGACGCCGACGAGGTTGGCGACACGAGCACGGCCACGGACGGCGATCCAGGTGGCGGTGAAGGGGGCGGCGGCAAG
>CAZHKB010000522.1:0-2066 GCA_964533405.1 uncultured Phycisphaeraceae bacterium
CGGGGCCGTCACCGGCGATGGAGAGGTGGAGGCGGGCGGCGAGGTCGGGGTGGGAGGTGTGGAGGCGGGAGAGGGAGTCGAGGAGGACGTCGAAGCCTTTTTTCTTGATGAGACGGCCCACGGCGAGGAGGTGGATTGGTTGTTGGGCCGCGGGTTGCTCGGACGACGGCTGCGCCGCCGGACACAGGTCGGAGACCTGTGCTACCTGGGGCACGTCGACGCCGCAGCGGATGATGGGGAGGTTGGCGAGCGGGGTGGCGGTGAGATCGTGGTAGAAGGATTGGTGCCAGCGTGAGATGCAGGAGACGAAGGCGGCGCGGCGGATTTTTTGGCGGAGGAGGGAGCGGTTGGGGAAGAGGTCGTTGGCGTGTCCGGTGAACGAGAAGGGGATGCGGAGTTGATGGGCCGTGTACATGGCGATGGTGGTGGGAACGTGGGCCATGTGGGCGTGGATGTGGGTGATGCGGTCGGGCTGGAGAGCCCGGCACCCTCGGAGGCGGCGTGCGAGGGCGAGGGCGGCGAGGGCTTGGTAGAGCAGGCGTGGGCGGCGTGGCCAGGGGACATCGTCACAGGTGAGGATGTCGGCCAGGGCGCGGAACTTGGTGCTGAGGGTGCGGAGGGGATGGGTGAGGGTTTCGAGCGTGGCGTCGAGGAGGAGGCGGAAGGGGCCGGAGGCGTAGATGGGGATGGCGGTGGAGGCGAGATCGTCGAGGCGTGGTTCGCCGAGATTGGGCTCGGGGGCGTGGACGGAGGCGGTGTGGACGGGCAGGCCGCGGGCGCGGAGGGCGAAGACCTCGCGGTAGACAAAGGTTTCGGAGCGAGCGGGGAGGATGGCGGAGATGTAGAGGAGCATGGGGGAGGCGACGGAGGAGCGAAGCGACGAAGGGGCGATCAGACCGCTGCGGGGCGCTTGTCGAAGTTTGGGGCGGCGGCTGAGGACTTGGTAGGACGCGTAAGCCAGAAGCGGAGGAGGCCGGTGAGTTCGGCGAACTTTGCGAGGATGGTGAAAAGGGCGACGGTGAAGGCGGTGAAGGTGTCTCGTCCCTGGCGCGCGTGGAGCGCGGCGACTCGGGCGAGGAGGGTGAGGTACTGGGCGGGGATGACCGCGCCGGCGAAGGCTGCGAAGACCCAGACGAGGTTGGGTGTGAACGGGCGGATCAGCGCGAAGCAGAGGATGGGCCAAAGCATGGTGGCAAGCGGGATGGCGGCGGCCCAGAAGAGGACGGAGCGGATGCGTCGGATGTTGAAACGTTCGGGGGCGTGGCCGTGGAGGGCCGCGCCGTGGGCCATGGCGTAGCCTCCGCGGGCGGCGCGGCGCCACCATTGGCGGAAGGTGTGCATGTCGGCGTCGTGGAGGGCCATGTCGTCGGAGAGGCGACGGATGGTGTGGCCGGCTTGGCGGAGGCGGTAGCAGAGTTCGGGCTCTTCGCCGGCGATGACGGCGTCGTTGAAGCGACCGACGGCGAGCAGGGGGGCGAGGCGATACATGGCGTTGCCGCCGCAGGATCGGACGAGGCCGGTTGGCGCGTCCCACTCGAGGTCGCAGAGTTTGTTGTAGAGCGAGCGTGTGGGGTGGCGTTCGCGGAGACGGCCGCAGACGGCTGCGAGTTGGGGTTCGGATGCGAGGGCAGCGGTGGCGGTGGCGAGCCAGGAGGGGTGGACCTCGCAGTCGCCGTCGACGAACTGGACGTAGGTGGTGTCTGGGGCGAGCTCGAGGAGGCGGGCGAGGCCGGCGTTGCGGCCACGGGCGGCGGAGAAGGGGCGGGACATGTCGAGGTCGACGACCTCGACCCCCCGCGAGCGGGCGAGGTCGATGGACGTGTCGATTGAACCCGAGTCAACGTAGACGATCGTGCGCGGCGGAGAGCCGGTCGGAGCGACGATGGAGGCGAGGCATCGGCGGAGGCGCTCGCCCTCGTTGCGGCCGATGACGACGACGCCGGGTTGGAGAGCGGTGTTTGACATTGCGAGAGGGGATTGAACACAGAGCCGCAGAGCCGCAGAGCCGTGCCCCGGCCGTCAGCTTCGCAGGGCCTCGCTGACACCTCCCCCGCGCGCGGGGGAGG
>CAZHKB010000523.1:0-2065 GCA_964533405.1 uncultured Phycisphaeraceae bacterium
GCGGGGGACTGTGCATCGGCGAGGCGGGATTGTTGGCTTGGCGCACGAAAAAGCCCGGGAGGCCGGGCTGTGGGTGTGCGAGGTGGAGGAGTGTGCGGCGGGGCGTGGGGCGGTGTGTGGAAGCGACAGGGGATGCACCAAGCGACAGGCCTGGGCGGATTACTGGGGTCTGTCGTCCGCCGGCGGCCAGAGGATCCAGTCGCCGTCGAAGGCTGGTTCGGAGCCGCGGTTGTTCATGAGGGCGTTGATGTGGTTGTCGGCGCGGATGGAGTGGGCGGCGAAGTAGGGATGGGTCGGGTCGACGGGTCGGGCGTTGTCGTCGTCTTTGTCCGCGCCGCGGCTGTAGATGACGGGCTGGGCGTCGCGGAGGATGTAGCAGAGCGGCTGTCCCGTGAGGCGGTCGCGGGGGATGATGGGCAGGAGTGTGGGGGAGAGGTCGGCGAGGGTGGCGGGGTAGGCGCCGTTGCGACGGCGGTGCAGCTCGAGGGCGATGAGGGTGAGCATGGCGTCGCGGCGGAGGAGGATGCGCTCGGCCTGGACGGAGGCGTTCTCGAAGGCCGGCACCATGAGGGCGACCACGGGGTAGCGGGCGCGGTTGAGGTCGTCGCGGAAGAAGCGTTCGGCGCGGGCGTCGAGGTTGCCGGTGTTGTCGCGCTCCCAGAGGGGCTGGCGGGCCCGGGCTTCGATGGCGTCGATGAAGGAGTGGTAGACCTGGCGAGTGGAGGCGCGATCGGCGATGACGGCGGATTGCAGGGGACCCAACGCCAGGTCGAAGCCGTTCTGGTGGAGGGGGGCCGGGTTGGCCGCGCCGAAGTCGGCGGTCAGGAGCTCCATCTCGAGCAGGCCCTGGCGGGTGATGACACCGTTGCCGGAGCCGTCATCGGAGTAGATTCGCTGGAGGAAGTCGTCGAACTGGAGGCGTTGGGCGTCGAAGCGGACGATGGGTTCGCCGGCGCCGATGGCGGCGGCGTCGTGCGCGAGGACGGTGAGCTGGGCGTCGCTCAGCAGGTCAGGGTGGTCGGTGAGCAGGTGGCTGGTGGTCTCCAGGGCGAGGGCCTGGACGGCCATGGCGCCCACGTCGCCGATCAACCAGCCGCGCTGGCGGAAGTGGTCGGCGATGGCGAGCATGGAGACGATGTTGGTGGCGGCGCGGTGGGCGTCGCCAGCATCGGCGGCCAGGCGGGTGTCGGTGGCGAGCATGCGGGCCATGAGGCGCACGGGCGCGAACTCGGCGGCGACGATCTGGACGACCGGGGCGTTCTCGTCGTGGGTGGTTCTGTACTTGGAGAGGTCCGAGGTGGGGACGGCCGCGATGGCATGGGACTGGCGCAGCATGTCGAGGTCGAAAGCGGTGGTTGCCTGGGCGCCCAGTGAGGGGCGCGCCGCGGCGGCGCGCAGGGTGTCGAGCGGGCCGGCGTTGAGGCGGAGGTAGTCGCCGGCCCGGGCGAGGGTTTCGGGGGGCAGGTCCCATGCGCCGAAGGAGTCGATGAGGCGCATGGGCGCGTTTTCGGCGGGGAACTCCAAGGAGGCCGGGGTTTGCTCCATGATGGGGGTCAGGGCGAGGTAGGCGTCGCGGTAGAGGGGCCAGGCGCGGTCGCCCTCTGGAATGGCGGCGAGCGGGGCGTTGATCTCGGCCAGGTAGTTGCGGGTGATGCGGGGCTCAAGCAGGAGGTAGCGGACGAAGAAGAACGAGTAGAGGCCCAGCAGGAGGAGAAAGCCCCATCTGGCGGCGGTGGTGGCGGCGACCCAGGCCCGCCAGACGGCGGGGCGGTTGCGGCGTTTGGCGCGCCGGATGAGGGCGGCGGCGATGGGCAGGCTGCCGAACGCGGACAGCAGGTCGCCGGGGGTGTGGCCGGCGTCGAGGCCGTCACGGAAGTGGGCGGTGAGCTCGGCGGCGACGTCGGCCCGTTCGGCGCGCCACAGGCGCGAGCGGCGGATGATCGTCGTGATCGCGGCGGCGATGGACTGGGGGAGATCGGCCCGCCGGATGATCTGCGAGGGGTCGTGCTGCGGGGAGAGTCGGCCTTGCAGCAGGTCCCCGACCGAGGTGCGAAGGGCCTGAATG
>CAZHKB010000524.1:0-2060 GCA_964533405.1 uncultured Phycisphaeraceae bacterium
GTGTTGGGCTCGGGGCGGCGTGGTCACGGGGTGAGCCTCCAGACGATCTGGTTGTGCTGGAGATCAACGCTGACGCCGGGCGGGAGGGCGCGGGCCTGTTCGATCTGGAGGTACGACTCGCGCGTCTGGCCTTGCTCCGGAGTGAGGGCGATGCGGATGGTGGAGGAGGCGGTGAGGCGTGGCTTGTCGATGATGGCCCAGACCAGGGCGAGGTTGCGGTAGGTGGCGCGGCGGGAGAGTCGGGGGGTGAAGAGGCCGGTGCGTTCTCCTTGCTCGTCGAAGGTGGTGACGACGGCGGCGAGCGTGGAGGGCTGTGTCCGAGTGGCTCGCGGCGGGGGCGAGCCCTGGGCTGTGGGGGAGAGAGCGGCGGCGTTTGGCCCGCGGACGAGGAAGCAGACGACCCAGGCGTCGCCGGTGATGGATTCGGAGAGTCGGAGGTGCTCGATACGCAGGCCGCCGGCCAGGCGGATGTCGCAATCGAGCGTGGGGGCGGCGTCGGGCCAGCGGGTCGTGGAGAAGATGAGGGCGGTGGCCTCGGGGCCTTGCTGGATCTCGGGGAGGCCGAAGCGGTCGAACCCCTGTTCGAGGATGACCTGGGGGGTGCGGTCGCGTCGTGGGAACTCGATGAGGAGGAGGTCGGCGCCGGAGGGGGGCGCGGTGGTGCCGGGTGCGGGCAGGCCGAAGGACTCGGGCATCTTGCCGGCTTCAACGTATTGGTGCGGCAGGTCCATGAGGTTTGCCTGGGGCGGGCCCCAGTGGAAGAGGACGACGCGGCGGACGGGTTCGTAGCGGCGACGGAGTGCATCACCCAGGTCGCGCCACCACTGATTGGCGGTCTCGCGGCTGCGGAGCTGGGCGTGCATGATGGGGTCGAGGCGGAAGGGGCGGTTGAGGACGGCGGAGTGACGCAGGTGGATGGTGAAGACGGCGATAAGGGCGATGGAGAGGGGCAGGCCGATCCAGCGGACCCAGGAGGTGCCGGCGGAGTCGGGCATGGCGAGGCGCAGGCCGCCGGCGGCGAGCGAGCCGAGGATGAGGGCCATGCCGGGGAGCATGTTGAGGATGACGTGTGGGTGGATGGCGGCGTGCTGGCGCATGGCGACGTGCCAGTGGAGACTGGCGAGCAGGAGGAGGGCGCCCCAGCCCAGGCCGGCGCGGGTGGCGCGGAGGGTTGGGAGGCGTGCATCGTGGAGGGCGTCGATGGCTTCGATCCGGCTGAGGCGGGCGTGTGGGCCGGCGCGGCCGAGTGAGCGTGCGATGTCGGCGGCCCGTCGGCGGGCGCGCTGGATGGACGCGCGCATCCAGGGGATGCGGCAGAGGAACATGGTGGCGAGCAGGCCGGCGGCGCAAGCCAGGACGGCGCGGTGGAGCAAGGGGTAGCCGAACTCGCTCTGGCGCGGGGCGTCGTTGTCGCTCCAGTAGAGTTGGTCGAGCCAGCGATTGACGACTTCGCGGATGGGCACGCCCGCGGTACCGGAGGGGCCGCCCTCGCCGGAGCGGTGGAGGTACTTGCGGATGAGGCGGTCGAGTGCGGCGTCGACGGTGGCGTATTCGGGGGTGAGGTGCCAGACGCGGGAGGCGAGGCCCAGGAGGCAGACGGCGGCGAGGATGGAGGCACCGATCCAGATGCTCCAGCGTCGGCTGAGGACGGTGCGGGCCGCCACGATGAGTGCGATGAGTGCGATGTGCTCGAGGGTGATCCAGATCTCGAGGAAGTAGGCGAGCGCGGCCAGGGCGAGGCAGGCCCAGCGCCACGGGGCGGGGATTCGCTCGAAACCGACCCAGGCGAGCAGGAAGCAGAAGAGGCCGATCTGCATCCAGACGTTCATGTGGATCGAGTCGGCGTAGCCGGTGAAGGGTGCGGAGAAGGTGTAGAAGAAGGCGGCGAGCGAGCCCAGGAACCAGGAGCGGGTGAGCACCGAGAAGGTGGCCAGGGCCAGCAGGCCCGCGATGGTTGAGCCGACGACGGACGCGCCTCGGAGTTCGGAGAGATCGTGGAGGCCCGCGCGGCGGAGGAGGGCGTGGATCCAGTACGGGCCGGGGGGGTAGGTGGGGTAGAG
>CAZHKB010000525.1:0-2049 GCA_964533405.1 uncultured Phycisphaeraceae bacterium
GGGCTGCTGTGGGGCGGGGTGGTGCGGATCTTCGTGGTGCACCATGTGACGTGGAGCGTGAACTCAATCTGCCACCTGTGGGGCGCCAGGCCCTTCCGCGTGGCGGACCACAGCCGAAACAACCCGATCGTGGGCGTGCTGGCGTTCGGCGAGGGGTGGCACAACAACCACCACGCGTTCCCGGCGTCGGCGCGGCACGGGCTGGCGTGGTGGCAGGTGGACACGTCGTACATCGTGATCCGGGCGCTGAGCATGGTCGGGCTGGTGTCGAATGTCAGGACCCCGCCGCGGGATCGGATCGAGGCGAAGCGCAAGTCGCTGCGGGGGGAGTGATCGCCCGTGGGCCTTCCCAGTAGACGAGTTTGGACTGGTACGGATCCGCGTCCGAAGCCGCACGTCCGGGCAGGGTCCAGCCGGCGGGAAAGCACCCCGCCTCGTTCTCGCGCCTGATGGTTTCCGAAGAACCGCTGCACGGGCTTCGAGCCAAGCCACGCGGACAAGCCCGCGCGAATCAGTCCACGGCAACGGGCTTGGGGGAGTGCGGGACGCCCAGGTATTGCAGGGCGCGGTCGAAGAGACGGCGGACGACCGGTCCCGCGACGTAACTGCCGTAGTGCTGCTTGATCCGGATCTTGCCCGGACCCGGGTCATCGATGATGCAAAGGATCACCAGGCGGGGCGACTCGGTGGGGCCAGCGGCCAGGAACGAGGAGAGGTACTGGGTCTTGATGTATCCGCTCTCACCGACGGGCAGGCGGAAGCCGGCGGGTGGGCGTCCCACGGTGGGGTTGGACGTCCCGGACTTTCCGAAGATCTCGTAGAGCCAGCCGTTCTCGGGGGTGTCCGAGACGTGGCGCTCCATGCGGTCGGCCACGATGGAGAGCGGGGCGCGGACCTGCATGGCGGCGTCGGGCGAAAGGATGCGCTCGACGATGTCGCCCTGCGGGTCTACCGGGGAACGGGCCAGCAGTGTGAGGGTGGGGATGGTGCCGGAGAGTTCGCCCTCGCGGCAGAAGGCCGAGAAGGCGCGGACCATGTGCAAGGGCGTGACGAGCACCTCGTAGCCGAAGGAGACCGAGACGGTGGTGTCGGGCTTCCAGTTGCGGAGGCTGGTCATGCGCCCGAGCGGGCGTGACGGCAGGCCGATGTCGATCTTGCGCCCGAAGCCCCAGCGGGAGAGCGTGTCGTGCAGGATGCGGGGCTGGAGGCGCAGCGCGACGCGGGACATGCCCACGTTGGACGAGAACACGAGCACATCGTGCCAAGAGCGTGAAGCGGCCCAGCTGGTGAGGACGTCCTCGACGCGCCGGCCGGGGCGTGGGTACCAGTGTCCGCCGCCGGTGTCGATGATCTCGTCGAGGCGGACGACGCCGTTGGAGAGCGCGATCGCCCAGATGAAGGGCTTGAAGGTGGAGCCCGGCTCGTAGGCATCGGTCACGCAGCGGAGGCGGGCCAAGGCGGGATTTTGCTCGCGGTTGGGCTCGGGGGGAAACACCTGGTAGCGGGGGCGCTGGCCCGGTTCGGGGAGGCGCTGCGTGCTGCCGGTGGGCGTCCAGGGATAGGGGACGGCGTTTGGGATGTGGCGGACCACGTCTCCCAGCGCCTTGATCTCGCCCGAGAGGGGATCGATGACGACGATGCGGCCACCCGCGGCGTCGGCGTTTTCCACGCCGCGCGTGAGTTCCTCGATCGCCATCCGCTGGATTTCGGAGTCGATGGAGAGTCGGAGGTCCTGGCCTCTGGCGGGGGCGCGGTACTGGTCGGACTCGATCCACATGGCGTGGCCGTCGGCGTTCTGGACGAAGCGGATGTGCCCGTCTTGTGCGGCGAGCTGGTGCTCGAAGGAGGCTTCGGTGCCGACCATGCCCAGCTGCTCGAAACCGACCAGGCCGATGAGGGAGGCGGACTCGGGGCCACCGGCGTACTCGCGGACGGGAACCTGCTCGAGAATGAGGCCGGGGATGCCGGTTTTGGGGTGGTTGAGGGGGGTGAGGGCGGCGACCTGGTCGTCGGAGAGGACGCGGGAGACCGGGGTGTAGCGGATGGGTC
>CAZHKB010000526.1:0-2049 GCA_964533405.1 uncultured Phycisphaeraceae bacterium
GAGGGTCGTCACGAGGAACACAATGCCGCTGGCGGCGTGTCGGTTGCACCTTCGCGCGGGATTTCGCGCGCCGGGGCGTTCGGGGACGCAGGCCCGACCACCGGCTGGGTTCACTACAGTGGCGCATGGCGACCATTGCTCCGCTCGTGCTGATCATCCGCGACGGCTGGGGGTGCAACCCCAATCCATCGCATGACTCGTTCAACGCCGTGAAGTTGGCTCGGACCCCGGTGGCCGAGAGCCTGATGAAGGAGTGGCCGCACACGCTCATCAAGACCAGCGGCGAGGACGTGGGGCTGCCCGAAGCGACGATGGGCAACAGCGAGGTGGGGCACCAGAACATCGGGGCGGGGCGGGTGGTGCCGCAGGAATCGCTGGTGATGACCAAGGCGTGTCGCCAGGGTCTGTACACCAACGCCGCCATCGCGGGGGCGATCGCGCACGCCAAGGCGGGCGGCGCGGCCCTGCACCTAATGGGGATCAACTCCGACGCCGGGGTCCACGGTCTGCTGGAGCACCTGGAGGCGATTTTGGTCACGGCGGCCCGGCTTGGGATGGCCAAGGACCGGGTGTTCGTGCATCTGTTCACGGACGGGCGGGACACCGGGCCGTTCACAGGGCTTGAGTTTGCGCGGCGTGTCGCGGGGATGTGCGTGAAGGCGGGCGTGGGGCGGGTGGCTTCGGTGATGGGGCGGTACTACGCGATGGATCGGGACCATCGGTGGGAGCGGGTGAAACTGGCGTATGACTGTTTGACGGGCGGTGATGCCTCCGCTCGCGCGCCGGTGTTCGCGACGGCGGCGGCGGCGATCCAGAACTACTACGACAACCCGACCGGCCGGACGCTCAACGGCGATGAGTTCATCACGCCGTCGGTGATCGCGGGAACGCCACAGGACGCCGCCGCGTCGCGGCTCAAGGACGGCGATGCGGTGATCTTCTACAACTATCGCGGGGACAGGCCGCGCGAGATCTCGGCGGCGTTCGTGTTCCCCGACGACAAGTGGGCGAAGGTGAAGCCCTCGCCGGACACGGGGGTTGTGGGGTTCCCGCGTGGGCGGCGGTTGAACCTGCACTATGTGACGATGACGGAGTACTGGGAAGCGCTGACGCCGTTTGTGGCGGGCGTGGCCTTCCCGAGGCCGCCGCGGATGGTGAGCACGGGCGGGCAGTGGCTGGCGGGCAAGGGGCTGACGCAGTTCCGCTGCGCCGAGACGGAGAAGTATCCGCACGTCACGTTCTTCTTCAACGACTATCGCGAGGAGCCGTGGCCCGGCGAGACGCGCGAAAACCCGCCGAGTCCGAAGGTCGGGACGTACGACATGCAGCCGGAGATGTCGGCCCAGGAGGTGTGCGCCGCGGTGCTGCGGCGTCTGGCGGCCAAAGACTGCGAGGCGATGATCGTGGTCAACTTTGCCAATGCGGACATGGTGGGGCACACCGGGTCGTTGCCCGCGGCCATCAAGGCCTGCGAGACCGTGGATGCCTGCGTCGGGCGGATCGTGGAGGCGACGTTGGCCCGCATCGGCAGTTTGATCGTGACGGCGGATCATGGCAACGCCGAGCAGATGTTCGACCCGGTGACCAACGCGCCTCACACGGCGCACACGGTATACGACGTGCCGCTCATCGTGGTGGGGGAGCGGTTCCGGGGTCGGAAGCTGCGGGGGGATGCGGACCCGGCGGGGTGGTTCGTGCCGGAGGTGCGGGCCGGGCGCGGGCGGCTGGCGGACATCATGCCCACGGCGCTGGCGATGATGGGGGTGGAGAAGCCGGCGGAGATGACGGGGGTGAGTTTGCTCGCGTGACGCGGCACGCGGGCAGCACAGGCCTCGGTCCTGTGCCGATGGGTGGCATAGGTCTCCGACTTGTGAATGCGAGGGAGCGGCGCCGATCCCCGCACGATTGGCCGAAGGCGAGCGTGAGCAACAGGGGCATGCGACCCCCGGCCACACCCTGCCTCCAATCAACAAGATTCCATGTTATCCCCGGTTCGGCTTGCACTCGGCCAGAACCCGTGGTACCTTGCCCAATCCTTCATCGCGCTAG
>CAZHKB010000527.1:0-2046 GCA_964533405.1 uncultured Phycisphaeraceae bacterium
CGTTGAGCCCGTACACTTGGGGTCGGATGGGGTCGGGCGGTGAGAGGAAGACGTGGCAGGCATGAGGACGACGTGGCGGAGTGGCGGAGTAGCGGGTTGGGGGGGTGAGCGCCTCGCGTTGCAGGGCGCTCGGGTGCGTCGGGCGCGCCCGGGGGTTCGCGGCGGATTGGGGTCTGGCTGGCCTTTCAGTTCGCCACTTTTCCACTTTGCGAGGTTGCCGCTTCTCGTCGGTTCCGGACTCGCCCTGATGTCAGCGGGCGGGTGCGTGCGTGAGAAGGTGGTGGGATATCGGCCCGCGCTGCTGGGGACGCTGCCCGAGACGCAGTCGCAGACGGCGATCACGCTGGATATGGGGCGTGAGCGGCCGGGGGCTCGCGATGGGCAGACGCCCGACGGTTCGTTTGACTACAACCGGCTGCGGCAGGTGCATGAGGACGGGAGGGTGACGCTGATCGCGCGGCGGCCTTATCACCTGATGGTGCATGTGTATTACACGCTGATCAACAACGAGCCGGAGTTGTTCGCGGCGCAGGTGCTGTCGGAGTTGACGCGTGAGGAGTTCGCGGCGCGTGGGCGGGACCCTCGGGAGGCGTTTGAGATGATCCAGTCGCGGCAGTCGGACGTGCTGAAGTTGTTCGCGGCGATGCCGCAGGGGGAACTGACGCCGGGGGTGCTGATGGACAAGGTGGGTCCGACGGTGTATCGGCTGGAGGCGGTGGGGAGCGGCGCCCGGCGGCTGTCGTGGCGGTTCATGGATGTGACGATGGAGGGTGGGCACTGGAGGTTGCGGTGGTTTGGGGGTTGAGGTGGCTGTTGGAGTCGTCGGACCGTGCGCGGTGCTGGCGTCGAGGCGTTCGGGAGCGTGGGGGTGGATTTGGTTGCCGCGGGGCGTTGCGCGGTCACGCGCCCCTGGCGAGTTCTTCCATGGCGATGGCGTGGGTGCGGCAGGCGAGGCGGAAGCAGTCGAGTTCGAACTTTTCGTTGGGTGAGTGGATGCGGTCGTCGTCGAGGCCGAAGCCCATGAAGATGGTGTCGATGCCCAGGTGGCTCTTGAGCAGGCCGCCGACGGGGATGGAGCCGCCGGTCTTCATGAGGACGGCTTGCTTGCCCGAGGCGCGTTTGAGAGCGCGGCGGCAGGCGTCGAGGGCTGGGCTGCTGGTGGGGACGGTGACGGGGAAGCCACCGGAGTGGTCGTGGAACTCCCAGCGGCAGCCTGGCGGTGTGCGGTCGTTGCACCACTTGAAGAAGGCGTCGCGGATCTTGGCGGGGTCCTGGTCGGCGACGAGGCGGAAGGAGACTTTGGCGGAGGCGTGGGAGGGGATGACGGTCTTGGCGCCCGCGCCGATGTAGCCGCCGACGATGCCGTTGAGCTCGGCGGTGGGGCGTGCCCACTGGCGCTCGAGCGCGTTGAAACCCTTCTCGCCGATGTCGGCGGCGGGGGCCAGGCCGATGCCGGCCAGGGCCTGGTTGGCGTCGAAGCCCAGGCGTTTCCAGGACTCGCGTTCGGCGGGCTGGATGTCGCGGACGGAGTCGTAGAAGCCCGGGATGGTGACGCGGTAGTCCTTGTCCCAGAGTTGGGCGAGGACCTTGGTGAGTTCGGAGATGGGGTTGGGGCAGCGGCCTCCCCAGAGGCCCGAGTGCAGGTCCTGGTTGGAGGCGTGGAGGGTGACCTCGTTGTAGGAGAGGCCGCGGACGCCGTAGGTGATGGCGGGGGTGTTGCGGTCGAACATGTCGGTGTCGGAGATGAGGCAGACGGTGCAGGGTTTGAGGCGGTCCTTGTGGTCGATGATGAACTTTTCGAGGTTGACCGAGCCGGATTCTTCTTCGCCTTCGAGCAGGACGGTGACCTTGAGTCCGGCGGCGACGGGTCCGCCGGTGTGCTTCCAGGCGAGGAGGGCTTCGAGGTAGGAGGCGACCTGGCCCTTGTCATCGACCGCGCCGCGTGCGACGAGGCGCTCGCCGACATCGCCGTCTTTGGGGCGGATGACGGGCTCGAAAGGGGGCGAGTCCCAGAGGTTCAGGGGGTCGGCGGGCTGGACGTCGTAG
>CAZHKB010000528.1:0-2045 GCA_964533405.1 uncultured Phycisphaeraceae bacterium
ACCGGCGGCATCGCCAGATCGCCCGTCGCGTAGCGGTCATGCTCGCGCCGGCGGCGGAGGCGGGCGCATTGGATCGTTCGCGGTTGCTGTACCTGAGGATCGATCTGACGCCACACATCCCGGTGCCGCTGGGCGTAACAGCGCGGCTGGTCCATCAGCACCTGGACAGCGGGATGAACGTACACGCGGGTCTGTGCTTCGATTTCTCGTTCAACCCGGAGCACCGGGAGTTCGTGGGCGAGCAGATGAAGCGGTACGTCGGGGTGCTGCAGAGCGTGCAGACGAGGCGGATGCGGAAGGCGGCGTGACAGGGCCGCGGGCGTGAGCAGGCGGAAGATTCGGACGGTCGTCCGTGAACGCCTTTCAGGCCGAAGGCCTGAGAGTGAGCAGCCCATCGGGCTGCGTGGCGCGGACTTCGAGCTCACGGCGCTTCGCGGGCGCCCAGATGCCGCATCACGGTCGCCATTGACGCCGAGTCGTACAACACCCGGAGCATGGCCGCTGGCAGCGCGAGCCCGCGCAGCGGCGGGGCGGACATCTCGTCGTACTTGCCCGGCTCGACCATCATCAGGTCCGGGTCGGCGATGGGGCTCTCGCCCTGGTAGCCCGTCTCCCACATCGTGCGCAGGGCGACGTAGCGGCTGGCGTAGAGGTCGAAGGCTTCGGCGGGGCTGCTGGCCAGGTCGGCGAAGATGCGCCCCGGGGTTGGGCCGGTCTTGGGGGTCAGGTGGGCCTCCTCAGTGACGATGTCGGAGCCGAAGAGGATGCGCCCGGACCACTTGGCGAGAAACGAGATCATGCGGTCGCGGGGGTGCTTGGAGATTTCGCGGACGATCCACTTGGTTGCCGACGTGTCGAGCACCAGGTTGGGGTGGCGCGACAGCAGGCCGTCCAGGAACCCCAGGTTCTCGGGCCAGCCGCCCATGTGGGCGGCCATCCACGGGCCCGGGTAGTCGTCGAGCATCCGCTCGAACCCGGCGTAATGGTCGATCTTGCGGCGGTACTTGGTCGCGTCGGCGTACTTGGTGGCGAACCAGGTGTCGGGGTCGCCCACATGCACCATCACCATCATGCCCAGCGACTGGGCGAGCTCGACCGCGGCCCGTCGCGGCGGGGAATCGAGCCACACCAGATCGGCCTCGCCTGGCCCCTGCATCAGGTCGATCAGGCGCGGGGCCGCCCACAGTTTGATGATCCGCGAGCCGAACTCGGCGTGCCAGCGACGGATCTCGTCGAGGAATCCCTTGCCGATAGCCTCGCTTCGCGGCGGCTTGTCGTACCTGGGGATGGCGACGAAGCGGATGCGGTCGCCCAACGCATCGCGGACGGCGTGAGCGTCCTCCCAACGCGTCTGGGAGACGACGGTGCTGACGCCGTAGAGGTCCATGACCTCGCGATAGATTGTGGAGGCGATGGACCCGTTGATATGGGCGTGGATGTCAATGATGGGGACGACGGGCGGGCCGAGCCGCTTGGCTTCGGCACGGTAGTCGAGGGCGAAGCGATTGGCGGCGGTCCGCGGTCGCGTCGTGGGGATTGATGACGACTCAGGAGCGTGCATCGGGCGATGGTAGACCCCAACCCCAGGCATCCCGACCGCCGACTTCGCATCGCGTTGGCCCACGACTGGCTGGTGGGGATGCGGGGCGGGGAGCGCGTGCTGGAGGCGATCGCGCGGACGCTGGGGAGTGAGCACGAGATCACGGCGATCTACACGATGTTCGACGATGGGCGAGCCTTGTCGACGGACCTCGACAGGATTCCCAGGCGCGTGGCGTGGCTAGGGCGATTGCCGGGCTCGACGCGCCTGCGGCGGTGGCTGCTGCCCTGCTATCCCGCGGCGGTCGAGGCGTTGTCGAGGCGGCTGGAGCGGGATCATGCGAAGGCTCCGATCGATCTGGTGATCTCGACGAGTTCGGCGGCGATCAAGGGGCTGCGGGCGCCCAGGGGTGTGCCGCATGTGTGCTATTGCCACACGCCGGCGCGGTATCTGTGGTCGCAGGCGGAGCAGTACGCGGGAGGGCTGCGGGGGCTCGGGTTGGCGG
>CAZHKB010000529.1:0-2040 GCA_964533405.1 uncultured Phycisphaeraceae bacterium
GGCGAGGGCCGCGAGCAGGAAGGGGGCGGCGCGAAGATGGCGGGCGACGCGTGCCCCGCTGGAGATTCGAGCGCCGACCGAGAGCCAGCTGCCCCTTGTGCGCGGCGGGACTGCGGCGGGGGAGCGCGGCATGGAGCGGCGAGACTGTCGGGAAGAATCGAGCATCGGGGGGAGTCTACACTTGTGCGAGTCCATGGAAAGCACGGGCACCATCTCGGCGGACCTGAACGGTCGCGTGCAACGCGTGATCGAGTTGATGCGTCCGGCGGTCCAGAGCGACGGCGGTGACATCGAGTTCGTGGACGTGACACCTGAGCACGTCGTGCGGATTCGGCTGCACGGGGCGTGCGTGGGGTGCCCATCGTCGAGTATCACGCTGCAGCACGGGATTGAACGGAATCTGAAGCACCATGTGCCGGAGGTTCGCGGGGTCGCGGCGATTGAGTGAGGGTTGGATGCGTCGCGGCGCGCGAGTCAAGTCGGTTCCACAGATTCGAGGTTGATCCACAAGCGGTCCACAGGTTGTGGGGAGTGCGGCTGTGGATTGCGCAGTTGTTGCGCAAGTCTTGGATGAGGTGGAAGTTGAGGGGGTCGGGACCACCCGGTGATTTGACTCTGGCGCGGAGGAAACCTATCGTTTTGCGAACGACATTCCTCCACATTGTTCTTGGGGTGTGTCTGGTCGTAGGTATAGTGGATGTGGTGGGACGTGGCGGGCTTCCCGCGGGCGCGGGAAAAGGTGGAGCAAGCACGATGCTGGTCATCACAAGGCGAGAGGGCGAAGAGGTCGTGATCGGCGACCCGCGCAACCCGATAGGGATTGTGCGGATCGCGTCGGTCAAGGGCGAGCGCGTGCGCGTGGCGTTCGACTTCCCGAGGGAGGTTGATATCCATCGGCGCGAGATCGCGGACCAGATTCTGGAAGAGGGGCCGCAAGTGATCGGCGAGATCAGGCCTGTGCGCAAGGGCGTGGCCGAGGCCCGGTGAGCGGGCGGCGCGGCAGGTGAGTGGCGGGATGCACGGTGGTGCGAACGCGACGCGCGAGCGAGCGCGGCGGCGTGTTCGCCGAGAGGACTCTACAAAGCCAGAGGCGGGAGCGGGGCGGTAATCCCGGAGGTGGCGGTGCGCACGGGCCGTCCCGCTTGCCGGCGCGTCGCGTTCGCATGGCGGCACCCGTCGCCCGGAATCACTCTGGCTTGGGGCCCGACATGTCGTAGACCCAGGCATCGGCGTTGCGGTTCCAATCGAGGACTTCGCTGGCCTTGAAGAAGAGCTTGAGTTCGCGTTCGGCGGCCTCGGGGGAGTCCGAGCCGTGGATGAGGTTGAAGGAGTTGGAGACGCCGAAGTCGCCGCGGATGGTGCCGGGATTAGCCTTGGAGCCGAAGGTGGCGCCCATCATGTTGCGGCTGATGGCGATGGCGTCGTTGGCGCGGAGGGCCAGAACGAGCACGGGGCTGGAGGTCATGAAGCGGACAAGGCCGGGATAGAAGGGGCGGGCCTTGTGGGCCTCGTAGTGGGTGGCGGCGAGTTCCTGGCTGATCTGCATCATTTTGCAGCCGACGACCTGGAAGCCCTTGTCCTCGAAGCGGGAGAGGACTCGGCCCATGAAGCCGCGCTGGACGGCGTCGGGCTTGAGGATGATGAGGGTGGTCTGCATGGGAGGCTCTCCTGTGAAAACGCGGGGCCAAGCATAGGCCGGGGCGGCGCGGAGTTGGGAGTGCGGGACTCGCGCGAGTGGACGATCGCACCAGTCGCGCGGCCCGGAGCAGCCGCGGACTGGTGGCACCCTGATGGACTACCCGACCGCCGCGATCGCTTCCATGGCGACCTTTGCGCCGTGGTGGAGGCCCGCGACCTGGATGACGCCCCGGGCGGGCTTGGCGTCGGCCATGATGCGGGCGTAGGCGGCGTTGACCTCGGGCCAGGCGGCGATGTCGGCGAGGTAGATGGTGACGCGGAGGATGGCGGCGGGTGAGCCGCCGGCGGCCCGGACGATGGCGAGGACGTTGCCCAGGGCGAGCTCGGCCTGGGCGCCGGGGG
>CAZHKB010000530.1:0-2022 GCA_964533405.1 uncultured Phycisphaeraceae bacterium
CCCGCCTCCACGTCCCGCGCCTTATCGCCAATCGTCCACGACCGCCCAACATCCAGCCCCAGCGCCGCCGCCGCCGCCAGGATCATCCCTGTGCCCGGCTTGCGCCACGGATGCTCCCGCGCGAAACCCGCAGCCGTCCCCTCCGGGTGCCACGGGCAGTAGTACACCGCCGCCAGCAGCCCACGCCCGGCCTCATCCACGAACACGCGCCGCATCGCCGCGTTGGTCGCCTCCACCTGCTCGATCGTCCCGTGCCCACGCGCCACCAGCCCTTGGTTGCTCACGACCACCAGGCAATACCCCGCCCGCGCCATCGCCCGGCACGCCTCCACCGCCCCGGCCATCGGCGCCACGAATCGCGGATCGCACAAATCCCCACGCAGCCCCCCAGCCCACGACTCTCGCGGCAAACGCCCATTCTCAATCAGCGTGTCATCGCGATCAAGAAACACGGCGGGACGGAGCATCCCCGAGCATACGCCAGCCCACCAGCAGAACCGGCCGCGCAAGCGGTCGCCCACCGCTCAGTCGCGGCGCGGGAGATTCTCCGCCTTGCATCCGGTCTGGTTCCTCATCATCGCTCTCCGCGTCCTCCCCCCCACCACTCTTCCCCGCCTGCCCATACGCTTCCCTGCCCATGCCCAAGTCGCTCACCATCACTTCCATCGCGTTCTCCATCGGACGCCGCGAAACCTCCGCCGAAGCCCTCACTCACGCCTCCCTCTCGACCCTCTCCTCCCTAAACCCCACCCTCAACGCATTCCTCGACACCTTTGCCGACTCCGCACTCGAGCAGGCCCGCGCCCTCGACGCCCGCCTCGCCGCCGGCCAAGCCACGGGTCCGCTCGCCGGCGTCCCCATCGCCCTCAAAGACAACATCTGCCTCGCCCACGGCCGAACCACCTGCGCCAGCCGTTTGCTCGAAGACTACCGCTCCCCCTTCACCGCCACCGCCGCCCAGCGACTCATCGACGCGGGCGCCGTCGTCATCGGCAAGACCAACATGGACGAGTTCGGCATGGGCTCCTCCACCGAACTTTCCGCCTTTGGCCCGACCCTCAACCCCCACGACCACACCCGCGTGCCCGGCGGCTCGTCGGGCGGCTCCGCCGCCGCGGTCGCCGCCGGCATCGTCCCGCTCGGGATGGGCTCCGACACAGGCGGCTCCGTCCGTCAGCCCGCCGCGTTCTGCGGCTGTGTCGGCCTCAAACCCACCTATGGCCGCGTCTCCCGCCACGGCCTGGTCGCCTACGCCTCCAGCCTCGACCAGATCGGCCCCATCACCCGCTCCGTCGCCGATGCCGCGCTCGCCTTCCAGATCATCGCAGGCCAGGACGACCACGACTCCACAACCTCCGCCCGCCCCGTCCCCGACTGCCTCACGCACCTCAACACCCCCGTCCCCAACCTCGTCATCGGCGTCCCCGCCGAAGCCCGCGGCCCAGGCATCCACCCCGCCATCGCCGCCGCCCTCGACAACGCCATTCGCCTCTACACCTCGCGCGGTGCCCGCGTCATCGACATCACCCTCCCTCACGCTCCCCACGCCATCGCCGCCTACTACCTCGTCGCCTGCGCCGAGGCCTCCTCCAACCTCGCCCGCTTCGACGGCGTCCGCTACGGCCGTCGCGCCGCCCGCTCCGCACAGGACGACCTCTTCGACCTCTACGCCCGCAGCCGCTCCGAAGGCCTCGGCCCCGAGGTCCAGCGCCGCATCATGCTCGGCACCTACGCCCTCTCCAGTGGTTACTACGACGCCTACTACGCCGCCGCCATGAAGGCACGCCGACTCATCAAGCAGGACTTCGACCACGCCTTCGCCGGAACCACGCCTACCGGTTCCACCCAGCCCGCCTGCCACGCCATCCTCATGCCCACCACCCCCTCGCCCGCCTTCAAGCTGGGCGAGAAGCTCGCCGACCCCCTTGCCCTTTACCTCGAGGACATCTTCACCGTCAGCATCAACCTCGCGGGCCTGCCGGCCATCTCCATTCCCGCCGGCCTCACCCCGCCCACCCCAAC
>CAZHKB010000531.1:0-2016 GCA_964533405.1 uncultured Phycisphaeraceae bacterium
CCCCCGCCGGAACCCGTCGCCGTCGGCATCGCCGCCAGCCCCGTCAACTGCGTCCCCGGATCGCTCACGTTGATCTGCTCGACCACGCTCCACCCCGTGGCCGCGTCATACACGCACGCCCGCACGAAGTTGCCCGACGCGATCAGCAGCTCCGAACCGCCATCGCCCGCCACATCCAGCGACAGCGTGTTGTCAGGCCCCGCCGCCGACACCAGCCCGAACTGCCGCATGTCCTCCCGCTTCAACACCGCGAACGCCCCGCCCTCGGCCGCCGCACCCCGGTTGTACAGCATGATCATCGGCTGGCTCGGCGTCAGCAGCAGGAGGTCCGTCTTCCCATCCCGATCCGCATCGTGCGCCAAGATATGCCGCGGCGGCTGCGTGATCCCCGCCAGCGGCAGGTCCACATTCGCGTACGCCCCGTTCGCATCCGCCTGGTGCAGCTCCACCACAAGGTCCCGACCCTTGCGCACCACCACCGCCACCGCCGCCTGCCCATCGATCGTCACATGCTCCATCGCCACCGGCGCGGCCCCCGGCGTCCGCAGTGGGATCGGCTGCGGGAACGACGCCAGCCCCGTCGCCGCGTCATAGGAGCACACGCCCACCGTCGCTTCCGCCTCAGATGCAACGAAGATCTCTGGCCGCGCATCGCCCGTCCATTGCCCCGCCGTCACCACCGTCGGCTCCCGGAAACTGGGGCTCGACACCCCGGTCGTCAGCCCCGCGTCGGCCCGCTGCCGGAACACCGAGATCGAGTTGCCCGTCTTGTTGGTCGCCAGCAGGTCGGGCAGCCCGTCTGCATCCAGATCGACCACCTCCACCGCCCGCTCCGCGCTGCGCCCATCGGCAAACCCGACCACCTCCGCCAGCACCTCGCCCTGCGTCCCGTCGCTGCCCTCGGGCACCAACTCCCGTGTCAGCCGATACAGCGTGATCCGCCGTGTCGGCTCCTCGATTGTCGCGAACGCACACGCCTTCTCGCCAGGCAACCTCACCGGCTCGGCCTCGCGCAGCGGCGGCATCTCAAACCGCAGCTCCCGCGTCAACTCCCCCGACCCGCCCGCTCCACGGCTCTGCAGCCACACCCGCACCGGAGCCCCATCGAGCGGCGCCACCGCCATCACGTCCGACTCCCCATCCCCGTCGTAATCCTCCACAAAGATCGCCCGCACCCCGGCCGGCGAGCCCAGAGGCGTCGGCTCACCGATCGCCCCCCGCGCCGACAACGGCACCACGTTGATCGCCCCGCCCACCGCCACCAGCAACTCCCGCCCCTCATCACCGCTCACATCTCCGATCTCCAACGTCGTCGGCGCCGCCTCCAGGCCGCGCACCCGTCGCCTCGACACGATCGAGAACTCGCCGAGCTCCCGCTGGCCCAGCACCACCAGCTCCGCCGGGTCGATCCCGCCATAGATCAGGTCCAGCCGCCCGTCGCCATCGGCATCCGTCGCCAGCAGGCTCCCCACCCGGTGCGCCACGCTCACGTTCTGCCGGTCGTACCACAGGCTCGGCGGCAGCTCATTGGCCCGTGCCATCTGCTGACGCTCCGCCTCCGGCCGCTCGCTCGCCCGCAGATAGTGGACCTCGATCCGGCTCTTGGCGTTGTTCACCACCGCGATGTCGGGCCTGCCGTCATCGTTGAAATCACCCGCCACCGCCGGCCCGCACCCATCATCCACAACGATGATCCGCTGCCCGTCAAATCCGAAGTACGACGCCAGCGGCTCGGTCGGCTGAGCCCCCGCCACGCCCGTCGCCAGCCCGCCCGCGCCGCCGCACAACACCAGCAGCCCCAGAGCACGCCCCATCACGCCGGCAGCCGATCCACGCATACCACCCTCCGGGTCCGCTTTTCGCCCCACCGATGCCCCCTTGACCAAACAGTTCGCGGGGCGTTCGCGTACACTCTATCAGCCTCGCCCCGCTCCCGCGCTGAACCGAAAGCAGACTCACCACAGACGCACAGAGGCTCAGACAGCCCCTCGGACGAATCGCGTCCCACCCTCAAAC
>CAZHKB010000532.1:0-2011 GCA_964533405.1 uncultured Phycisphaeraceae bacterium
CCGGCAGAGTCCAGCCCGCGGACCGAGAGGACACGATCGACAAGGCAGCCGTTGGAATCTGCGGAGGTTGAGGCGACGCGCGGGCGCCAGGCGCGTCGCACGCCGCGCTCGAGCGCCCAGTGGGGCGGGGGCGCGGGCGGGCTATCGTCGGGGGTGCTGGGGCTGGTCAGGATGTGCATCCGTGCTCCTGCGGCCCATCATGCCAGAAAAGGCCGACGCATGGTCAAGTTGAACAGGATCTACACACGCACCGGCGACGACGGCACCACCGGGCTGGGCGACGGCTCTCGCGTGCCCAAGCACGCGCTGCGGGTCGAAGCGTACGGCACGGTGGACGAGGCCAACGCAGCGATCGGGGTGGCGATTGTCGAGGCCGATCGGGTTGTGGGAGGTGGGGGGGCGGCGGTTGCGCCCGGGGCAAACCTGCCCGGGAACGTGTCAACCGACAGCGTCGCGACGGCACGGCGCATCGCGTGGATGTTGTGCTCGATCCAGCACGACATGTTCGACGTGGGGGCCGACCTGTGTATTCCGTTTGACGCGGGCGAGAAGGCGGATGAGAAACTGCGGGTCAAGGCGTCGCAGACCGATCGGCTGGAGCCGATGATCGACGAGTTCAACGACCACATGGCGAGCCTGCGGTCCTTTGTGCTGCCGGGGGGGAGCGGGCTGGCGGCGTCGCTGCATGTGGCGCGGACGGTGACGAGGCGGGCCGAGCGGGTGTGCACGGCCCTGCGCGAGGCGGAGGCGGCGACCACCACGGGCGAGTGCGTGCGGTATCTGAATCGCCTGAGCGACCTGCTGTTCGTCCTGTCGCGGGCGGCTAACGGGATGGGAAGCGGGGATGTGTTGTGGGTGCCGGGGGTGAATCGAGGGAAGTAGGCGCGGGCCCACGTCAACCGAGCCGATCGCGCGAGCGATCGGGCAACCGCGTGCGGTCTGAGGCGTCGGGACTCGCCGCCGGCCCCGCCCGCTCACGCGCCGGGCGATCCCGGACGCCACAACTGGTCGGCAGGTGCCCGACCGCTCGCGCGGACGCTTCTGTTGCCCCCCGAGCGGCTACACCGCGTGCGGCGGGTCGCGCCCGTCGAGAATCGCGACGCAGTTCTCCTGCACCATCTGCGCCATGAGTTCGCGCCAGCGTTGCTCCGCGCTGCCCAGGTGCGGGGTCATCACGACGTTGTCGAGTTCGGCCAGCCCCTGCGCCAGCGCGGGTTCTTTCTCGAATACATCCAGCCCCGCCCCCCAGATCTTTCGGGCGCGCAGGTGCTCAACCAGGGCCGATTCGTCGATGATCGGGCCGCGGGCGGTGTTGATGAGGATGGCCGTGGGCTTGAGCAGCCCGAGACGGCGTGCGTTGATGAGGTGGTGGGTGTCCGGGGTGAGCGGGGTGTGGAGTGAGACCACGTCGGCGACGGCCATGCCCTCGTCGAGTTCGTACCGCCTTGCGGCCAGCGGAGCCAGCTCGAACTCCGTGTGACGATTGCGGGCGACGTATCCGACGCGCATGCCGAACGCCATGGCTCGGCTGGCGGTGGCGTACCCGATGCGGCCTGCCCCGACGATGAGCAGCAGTTTGCCGCAGATGTCCAGGCCCATGAACTCGGCCATGCCCATGGGGCCACGCTTCTGCCACGCGCCGGTGCGGGCGAAGCGGTCGCCCTCAACGAGCCGGCGTGCGGAGGCGAGCAGGAGGGCCAGCGCCATGTTGGCGGTGCCCTCGGTGACGGCGTCGGGCGTGTTGCCGACCTTGATGTTGCGGCGCTGGCACGCGGCCAGGTCGATGTTGTCGACGCCCACGGCGAAGTTGCACACGCCCATGAGTTGCGGGCCGATGGCGTCGAGGGCCGCGTCGTCGATCTTGTCGGTGTACATCGTGACCAGAACGTGGGCTCCGAGGGCGTGCTCGAGCAGGCGCTCGCGGGGCATCAGGTCGTTGGTGCCCTGGCGGATAGTGGCGTTTTGGATGGTGATCGAGCCGGGGATCGTGCGGGTGACGGCGATGATGGGG
>CAZHKB010000533.1:0-2006 GCA_964533405.1 uncultured Phycisphaeraceae bacterium
CCGCCCCCGGCGCGATCGCCCGCCCCATATACCCCGCGATGGCCGCGTCGTAGGCCGCCGTCGCCGCGAACGCCTCCCGCGCCAGTTCCGCCCGCAGCCCCCGGGGCGTCGCGCCGTTTCCCGCCCGCATCGCCGCCAGCACGTTTGCGTACTGCCCCGCCGACGTCACCGCCGCCACCCACTCGAAGTTCTTGCTCGCCGACCGGATCATCGAAGGCCCGCCGATGTCGATGTTCTCGATCGCGTCGTGCTCGCTCACGCCCGGGCGCGCGATCGTCGCCTCAAACGGGTACAGGTTGATGCACACAAGATCGATGGCCTCGATCCCGTGCCTCCTCATCACCTCCCCGTGCGCATCGCGAAGCCCCAGCAGCCCGCCATGCACCTTCGGGTGCAGCGTCTTGACCCGCCCGTCCATCATCTCCGGAAAGCCCGTGACCTCCTCGATCGGCGTCACCCTCAACCCCGCCTCCGCCAGCACCTTGGCCGTCCCACCCGTCGAGATCAGCCTCACCCCAAACGACGCCAACCCCCGCGCAAACTCCACCACGCCGGCCTTGTCCGACACCGACAGCAACGCCGATCGCACGGGCACCAGGTCGGGCATGGAAATCCTCATTCACAGCCGCGTGCGCCAGCACGCGAAGGATCAACTCGGTTTGTCCCCACCGACGCGCGCCGTGCCACCAGGCGTGGCCCGGCACGCCTGGTGCTCCCACCACCACACCACCAACGGCACCAGCCGCTCAACGCCGCGCCTGGCGGCACTCCACACCATCCCGCGTCTTCCCCTGCCTCCCTCGGTGCCTCCGTGGTGATTCCTGTCGTGCATGGACCCGACGCGGGAGACCTCGTGTGCGCACGCCCGCGGCCCGGCGAACGCGACTACCGCCTCGCGATCAACCTTGACACCGATCCCCCGCTCGACACCGCGTACAACGCCCCATCCACGAAGTCCTCCGCCACCAGCCTCTGCACGCCGGGGATCGCCTCCCGCGCCACGATCGTCCCATCCGCCGGGTCCACCAGCATCGTCTCGCGCCCGGCGAACACCACCAGCATCCCGTTGCGCTGCGCCACCACCGTGCCCTCGGCTTGCCCGCTCGCCCACCGCTGCTGCCCGCTGGCCGCGTCCAGGCACACCAGCCCCATCGTCGGGATCTCGCAGTACAGCGCGCCATCGTGGAACGTCGGCTGGGCCGTCAGCGAGTGCTCCGTCCGGAACCGCCACCGCACCCGCCCCGTCGGCTCAAACGCGTAGATCGACTGGTCCAGGCTCGCCACATACATCGCCCCGCCGCCGGCCACCGGTGAGTTCTCGATCCCGCGGAACATCGACTGCCGCCCATACAGCACGCCCGACCGCGGGTCCAGGAACAGCACATCGCCTGCCTGCGACACGATGCCCGCCACGCCGTCCACATCCACCGCACCGCGGTCGATCGCCCCGCCGCTCTGGAACCCCCACAGCTTCACGCCGTTGCCCAGCATGTGACCCACGACCTCGCCGGCAGCCGTCCCGTACACCGCGACGCCACCGAAAATCGCCGGCGGCGTGTTCACCACCCGCTGGAACGCCTGCCGCGTCACCACGTTGCCCGTCCCGATATCCAGCCCGAACAACTCGCCGCCGCTCGTGATCAGCACACGGTCACCCACGATGTCCGCACCCGTGAACTTGGTCAGCCGGTTCGACAGCCCGTTGGTCCATCGCAGCGAACCGTCCCCCTTCTCCATCAGGCAGACCTGGCTCCCGCTCTCCTGAACCGCGATCGTGTCCGGCCCAACCTCAAACAGGGTGACACGCCCGCCCCGCGGCACCGACGCAAACCCCTGCCAATCCAGCCGATACCCCAGCTTCGCCCACGCATCGTGCGAAACTGCCGTCGTGGGCAGCGTCGGGCCCCCCGAATCCGAACCCCCCGTCGACCCCGACCCGGGGGTCTCGCACCCGCCGGCCAACAACCCCAGCGCCATTAGGCCGCCGGCGACAACAAACGTGGGCT
>CAZHKB010000534.1:0-2005 GCA_964533405.1 uncultured Phycisphaeraceae bacterium
CCATGAACTCCCGCAGCGCCGCTCCGCCGTTCTCCACGATCAGCCGCACCGCATCCTCATCGCACAGGCCAGCCCCCGCCACCAGCGTGTCGCCCAGATGCGCCTCGGGCGTGTCCCCCTCCTCCATCACCCCCGCGATCCCGCCCTGTGCCCACGCCGTGTTCGACGCCGACAACTCCCCCTTCGCCAGCACGATCACCTCACCATGCCGAGCGGCCTCCACAGCCGCCCGCGCCCCGGCCACGCCCCCCCCGATCACCAGCGTGTCCGTGAAAATCTGCGGGAGCAGGCTCGACCGGAAGGGGATCAGGTATCGGCGATGGTCGAAGAGGGCGTCCATGCGTGGGTCCGATCCGCATCGGCGGGCGAGGGCCACAATCCGAGGCTCACTCCTCGGCGTTGCGCATCGCGCCCGTACCCAGGAGGTATCCGATTAGAAACACGGTCCTTTGCCTTGAGTTCTCAAGCGATCTCAACAGCGCCACGCCCTCTCGGGCCGCCTCCACAAGGCGTCGGGTCCCGCGCGTGTCCACTTTCCACGAAAGGTTGTAGTCCGCGGCGTGGCGATTCTCTTGAAGCTTGATAACCCGCTTGCAGAGCGTGCGAAGCTCCTGCGATGGCGAGAACCCCGGGGGAAACATGTCCGCGATCGCGACCGGCGGGACGCCCATTCCCGCGAACCAATGCGACGCGACGTTGACCGATCGGTGCGCGACGACACGCCGAAGCCGAAGGCCAACCGGTGACGAAACCTCACGAACCGGCCGCACGCTTGCTACAACCGATCCCACAAGCTCGTGGAAAACCGCGTGGTACGCCGTTGAAATCGCTCGGCGCATGTCGGCTTGCCGGAGCCGCCCCGCGCTCGTCGATGCGGACAGCCCATCGGCCTGCTCGATGAGGTGATCCACAATGCTCATGCCACCGCACCCTCGGCCAAGTCCGAGGGCTTGCGAAAGAACGTGTAGCCCCAACGGTCGCTGCCAGTCGCCGCGATCGCCTCACGGATTGTGTCACACAGCGGATCGAGGTTCCGCGAAGTCCAATCCTTGTCCTCGGTCTGCTCATCCGGGATGACGGTCACGAACACCGCCGTCTCCCCCGTGCTGTCCGGACAGCTCGACATCCTGTGCCCGACCACAGACGGTACCCCGCGCCAGCCCTCGCAGATCGCACGAACCGCGCGCTCAATCTGTTCCCGCTCAATCCGACTGGTCATCGCCACCTCCGCGATCCGCAGCAACTGGTTGTACTTCGCGTTCCTATCGCTGCGGCACGGAGCCCCCGTCTTGATCTGCCCGCAGTTGGTCGCCACCGCAAGGTCCGCGATCGTCGAGTCCTCCGTCTCGCCCGACCGGTGGCTCAGCACCACCGTGTACCCATTCCGCATCGCCAGGTTCACCGCCTCGAACGTCTCGCTCAGCGTCCCGATCTGGTTCACCTTCACAAGGATCGAGTTGGCGCACTTCTCATCCAGCCCCCGCTGCAGGAACTTCTTGTTGGTCACGAACAGGTCATCGCCCACCAGCTGCACCCTCGAGCCCAGTTTGGCCGTCAGCTTCCGCCACCCCTCCCAGTCGCTCTCGCCCAGCCCATCCTCCAGCGACCGGATCGGATACTTCGCGCACCACCCCGCCCACATGTCGATCAGCTGATCGCTGCTCACGATCTCCTTGCTCGACTTGAACATCTTGTAGCCGGCCTTCCCATCCTTGGCCGCCTCGTTCCACAACTCGCTGCACGCCGGGTCGAGCGCCACGAAGATCTGCTCACCCCACGAGTACCCCGCATTCTTCACCGCCGCCTCGATCAGCTGCAGCGCCTCCTCGTTGCTCTTCAGGTTCGGCGCGAAGCCCCCCTCATCGCCCACCGCCGTGCTCATGTGCTTCTCGTGCAGCACCTTCCGCAGCGCGTGATAAATCTCCACACCCGCACGCAGCCCCTCCTCGAAGGTGTCAAACCCCCATGGCTGCACCATGAACTCCTGAAAGTCCACCGTGTTGTC
>CAZHKB010000535.1:0-1997 GCA_964533405.1 uncultured Phycisphaeraceae bacterium
ACGCTGGTGTTCGAGATCGGTTTCGAGGGGCTGGCGGAGTCGGGGCGGCACAAGTCGGGGATCGCGGTGGGGTTCCCGAGGATCTTGAGGTGGAGGACCGACAAGCGGGCGGAGGAGGCGGGCACGATCGGGGAGTTGCGGCGGATGCTCGGAACCGAGCCGCGTGCGTGAGCACGCGTTGGATCGGGTCGGGTGCGTGTGGTCCGGGTTTCTGGGCACCGCGTCACGCCGCGGAGCCGGCGTGAGTCGGTGGCAGGCTCGATCCGGGTGTACGATGTGAGCATGGCATTGCGCAAGGCGGAGAGTTCGGATGAGGGCGGCGACGGGCGAGGGGAAGCGCCCGGGGCAGCGCGGGCTGAGGTTCCGATGGAGGTGGTGGAGCCGTTGTGCGCGGTGTTCAGACGGAAGTTGAAGGCCGAGGGGCTGAAGTACACTCCCGAACGGGCGCGGATCCTGGACATGGTGATGCAGCAGGAGGATCTGTTCGAGGCGGACCGGCTGCTGCAGGAACTTCGCGCGTCGGGGTTCCGGGTGTCGAAGGCGACGGTGTACCGGACGATCAAGCTGCTGCAGGATGCGGGGATCATCCAGCGGGTGCTGTTCGACCAGGACCAGGCGCATTACCAGTTGGTGTACGGGCGGCGCCCGAATGATCTCTTGATTCGGGTGGATACGAATGAGATCATCCCGATTGAGATACCGGAGTTGATCGCGCTGCGGGAGCGGCTGTGCCGGGAGCGTGGGTTGGTGGCGCAGAGCCATCGGTTTCAGGTGTTCGCGGTGGGGGTGGAGGCGCGATAGGCCGACCGAGATGAGATTCACCGCAGAGACATCGAGGCACAGAGGAAGGCGGAGGCAGGGACCCAAGTGGAGGGGCCCGAGACCCATGGCGAGATGAGGCGCGAACGCGCTGGCGCTCTCGCGCCGCCTTGTGTGCCCTCTGTGCCTCGGTGGTGAACTCCCGGCGCCCCGCCCTGGGCGTATACTCGCGCACGCACAGCAAAGGAGGCTCCCGTGCCCGAACGCTCCGCCCCACGCCTGTACGACGACGACGCGGACCATCTGGTGCAGGGGGCGGCCTCGCGCGAGCGGGTGACGCTTCTGCCCTCGCCCTCCGGACGCATCGAGCCCGGGCAGCGGCTGCGGATCCTGTGGGGCCAGGACATGCTGCGGGACGTTTTGGACGGGCGGTATCGGACGATCGTGTGCGGCGTGAACGACCAGGACAACAGCCACGGCATCGTCGCCCAGCTGGTGAACCTGGTGACCACCAGCCAGTGGTCGGTCCACTCGGTGACGTCGTACGCCAAGATGTTCCAGGAGGCGGTGTCGGTTCACGCGGCCAACGACCGCGAGCCGTTCGTGCTCAAGTATGACCTGGACGCGGTGCTGATTTTCGCGCTGCTGAGGCCCAAGGGTCGGGACCACTTCACGTTGGCGGACCTGCGGCGCGGGTTCGAGACGGTGACGAAGATGCTGCAGGGTCGACGGGAGCGGCGGCCGATCGGCTCGGTGAGTTTCCTGGGGGCGAGTTCGAACCGGCTGGTGGGACCCGATGGGCGCGAGCCTTCGTTTGAGACGGTGCTGCGGACGATGTTCGACGCGGGGTATCGGGGGGATGTGTACCCCTCGCCGTCGGCGTGGAACTTCGGCGAGGTGGGGGTGTTCCCGTCGTATCCGTTCCCGGAGAGTCTGGAGCGGATGCGGGCCGGCAGTTCGTAAGCGGCTGAGGACGTTGACCAGTGAAACTCCGAGACACGCCGACGCGGAGAGGCGCGGGGGGGGGCGCGTCTGTGCCCGGTAGCGTCCGCCGGCTTGCCAGCCTGCTCCGTGTTCTCTTGACGCCTTGACATATGCCGATATGGGGATATATTTCCGGCATGGCCCGTGCCGCCACCACGCTGGATGTCTTCAACGCGATCGCGGAGCCGCGGCGGCGCGAGATTTTGGAGTCGCTGGGGCGGGGTGAGCGGGTGGTGGGGGAGTTGGTGGAGGAG
>CAZHKB010000536.1:0-1997 GCA_964533405.1 uncultured Phycisphaeraceae bacterium
TTCTGGTGTACTGCTTCCTGGCGTCGATGCTGCCGTTGTGGCTGCTGCAGCAGCCGCGGGGCTATCTGGGCGGGTTCGTGCTGTACCTGGCGATCGGGATCGGGGCGCTGGGGATCGTGGTGGGCGCGCTGCTGGGCGTGCCGGGGCTGCCGGGCGAGGCGGCCAAGCCGTTCGCGATCCAGCAGCCGATGATCGCGCCCGGGCTGGGCGGCGTGCTGCCAGCGTGGCTCGAGGGCGGCGACGGGGCACCCGCGGTGACCAAAATCATCTTCCCGTTCCTGTTCGTCACCATCGCGTGCGGGGCGTGCAGCGGGTTCCACGGCCTGGTGTGCGGCGGGACGACAAGCCGCCAGATCGCCAAGGAATCGCACTGCAAGCCGATCGCGTTCGGCGCGATGCTGATGGAGGGGTTCGTCGCGGTGATCGCGCTGGCGACGATTATGATCGTGGCGCCCACCAGCGCGCAGGCCAAGGCGCCGCCCAACGAGATTTACGGCTCGGGCCTCGCATCGTTCCTGCTGGCGATCCTGCGTGAGTCGCGCGAGAGCAACCCGGAGCTGTACCGGTTCGCCGTGACGTTCGGGACGATGGCGGTGGCGACGTTCATCTTCGACACGCTGGACGTGGCGACGAGGCTGGGGCGGTACCTGTTGCAGGAACTGTTCGGCAAGCAGGGGCGGGTGTGGGGCGTGATCGCCGCGGGGCTGACGGCGGGCGTGCCGCTCTTGTTCCTGATGTCGGCCAAGCCCGGCTCGTGGCGGATCTTCTGGACGCTGTTCGGAACGTCGAACCAGTTGCTGGCGAGCCTGACGCTGCTGGGCGTGATGGTGTGGCTGAAGAAGACGGGGCGCAAGTCGTGGTATGTGTTCTGGCCCATGCTGTTCGTGGGGGGGATCACGCTGACGGCGTTGCTCTTGCAGATCGCCGATGGGGTGCGGGCGGTGATGCAGGGGCCGCCGGCGCCCACGCCGGGAGTGTCGGCGATCGCCAGCGACCCGAGGCCGGTGAACGCGGTGGTCGCGCTGGTGCTGCTGTCGCTGGCAAGCGTGTTCGTGTACGAGGCGGTCAAGGCGCTTCGGGCGGCGAGGAAGTAGGGCCCGGCAACGGAACCGGCCGCGCGAGCGGTCGGCCACCGTTGGACACGACCGACGGGCGGAGCCTGCCGGGGCGTCGTCCGGGGCAACTCCACGAGAACTGCCCGCGCGGTCGCTGGCTGGTGGCCGACCGCTCGCGCGGCCCGTTCTGTTGCCGAACTCCCCCTCGGTTTTTGCTGCGCCAACCCGCCGTCTGCCGAACTTCTAGGCATGACCACCCAGACCCAGGCTCGATACCACACCGACTTTGTGTATCACGATCGGGCGAGCAAGGCGACCTACATCGCCCGCAAGTACGCCCCGATTCTGGGGGGCAGCGTGCTGGACGTGGGGTGCGACGCGGCCCCGCTGCGAGGGCTGGTGGGACGGCCCAACGACTACCTGGGCGTGGACATTCGCCCCGACGCCGACCTGGTGGTGGACCTGGACCGGGACAACCTGCCGCTGGCGGATCGCTCGTTCGACACGGTGGTGTGCACGGACGTGCTGGAGCATCTGGAGCGGTGCCACGCGATGTTCGATGAGTTGTGCCGGGTGGCGCGCGAGCGGGTGATCGTGTCGCTGCCCAACCCGCTGCGGTGCCTGATGCTGGCGATCGCGGCCGGTAGCGCGGGGCGGGCCAAGTTCTATGGCTTGCCGGTCGATCGACCCGCCGACCGGCACCGCTGGTTCTTCGGGTATGAGGAGGCGGTCGAGTTCGTGACCCAGCGCGGGCGACGGCAGGGGTTCGGGGTCGAGCACCTGGATACCGAGCACCACGGCTGCCCGGGCTGGGTGCGGGATGGAGTGAACCTTCTGGCGTCGGAGAATGTGAAGGCGGGCACGATGTGGTGCGTGCTGCGGCGCACCTAGGTCCGAGCCCTCGGGCGTGAACTGGCGCAAGAACACCAGCCGCTCAGGGCC
>CAZHKB010000537.1:0-1993 GCA_964533405.1 uncultured Phycisphaeraceae bacterium
ACCGCGGGCTGAGGGCCAGCGCCGTCGGGGTCCCACATCGTCGTGGCGTAGACGGTCCCGTTCATATCCGAGGCGCCGTCCCCCGGCAGCCACTGGCCGCCGCAGGGCTGGGCCTGGGCTGGCGTGACATGGCCAGCCAGGCACAGCGCGACGATGAAGGCCGCCACCCGGAGCACAGAACGGATGTTGATCGGGATCGCACATTGCTTCATGGCAAACTCCTTGAGGGGGGACTTGAACGCGAGTTGACGGCATCAGCGGACAAGCGAGCCTCTGGGCGTTCTTGATCAGGGCGTCGACCAAACCCGCGCGCACCACGACCACCCGTTGGCGGCGTGAGCGTCGAAACGCCAAGCCCCCCGTTGCCTATGCGAGCGGGGACGCTGATCCCGACAATTTCTCAGAAGAAAATCTTCGCCCCACTCAAGGCGCCGCGCTGGGTCCCTCGACCGCCTGGCGCAGCAGGGCATCGATTGTGTCAAGAATCGCGTGCCCCATCTCGCGATAGCCCTGCTCGCCTTGCCCGACTTGGTTCCGCGCTGCACGCCGATCGTGCAGGAAACCAAACTCGACCGTGCAGCTGCGGGCGTCCACGAGAGACGCAGATTCGCGTGCTGTCAGGGGCTGGCCGGAGGCGAGGTGCGCCTTGGTGGACCATATTAGCGCCAGCGCCCTGCGGTTGAGCGCGACCTCGAGCGTGCGGCTGGCGGTTTGGCTCACCTGATCTTTCTCGAACAGGTGCCTTGCTCGGCTCACGGCGGACTGCGAGAGAGCGTCGGCGGAGTCTGGGTCGCCGGCTCGCCCCCGAATCATCGCAAGGCTTCCGAGAATGTTCACGACTTCGCATTCGCGGAGCATCAGTGCCGTGTCGGGCTCTCCCACCCCGTCGAGCCTCTCCCAAGCGGCGAGCGATTCCTTGAGGTCGGCCTCTGCGAGCGACGGCTCGCCGAGGCGGTCGTGGCACTCACCTCGTGACATCAGGCATCGCGCGAGAACTCGCTGCGTGCGCTTCCGTGCCGGGTCGAGCGCCAAGGCGGCCCGCGCCTCTGTGACAGCCCGTTCGAGCCCCGGCATCGCGAGTGTCCACCGCCGATCGGGGTAAATCCGTGACCACGCCCACGACGCACGAGCCCCGGCACGGTCCGCCAAGCGGTCAATATTCTGTGGCTCCTTCGCAGCCGCCTCGTCATATGCCATCATCGCTCGATCATGGATCGCGAAGTACTCGGGATGGTCGACCTTCAGGCACATCGCCAACCCGCTGAGCGCGCGTGCGGTGAGGTACAAAGCCCGCGCTTCATCCCCACCACCCTTGATGTCGCTCAGGGTCGCGAGTGCGGACCGGTACTGCGACTCGCTGCCCGCGGCGTCGCCGAGGTTCACAAACGTCGTGTTCCCCAGCACATCCCCCAGCCGAATCCTCGCCTCGACGATGTTGAGCCGCAGGTCGCGCGCGGCGGCCCCATCGCCCCGGCGCACCGAGCCCGCGAGGCGGTCCAGGTACGCCGCGGCCTCTTCCACCAGGTGCCGCCGCAAAGGCGCCGACCCCGGCATCCCCGCCAGCGACTCGTCCATGTCCTCCATGATCCAGCGGGCGAAGCGCTGGGTGTCTTCCAGGCGCTGGCGGGCCAGGTCGCGCTCCGCCATGGCGACCCGGGCCTGCCATGCAACACCGGCAATGCCGGACAGCACGGCCAGCACCGCGACCACAATCGCGGCGGCCAGCACTGGCTGGCGACGCGCGAAGACGCGGGCCTGCACGAGCGGACCCGGGCGTTCCTTCGTCCCCGGCAGCCCGCGCAGGGCCCGCCGCAGGTTCTCCGCGAGTTCCCGGCACGTTTCAAATCGGTCGCCGGGCTGGGTCGAGAGGGCGACCTCGAACAACTTCGACAGCAGCTTGCTGCTGGTGGCGGGCACGTCGGCCATATCCGCGAGCGTCGCCAGCCGTGGCGGGGGCTGTTCCTTGAGCCGCGCCGCCTCCACGATGCCTAGC
>CAZHKB010000538.1:0-1989 GCA_964533405.1 uncultured Phycisphaeraceae bacterium
CCTTCTCGGGGCGGTAGGTGCGGTAGTTGATGGTCTCGGGCTTCTTGACCTCGCCATAGGACCACGACCTGATGTCATTTGGCGACGCCAGGGTGACCTTGACGGCGGAGAAGTCATTGACGCGGTCGTACACGGTCTCGGCCATGTGCAGCACCTCAATCACGGATCAGCGCGGAACGCCGATTCGAAGGGGAATGTCGGTCACTTCAGGGTTCACGGGCACCAGCATCACATCACGCTTGAACTTCTTCTCGACGCGGCTCTCGATCTTGTCAACGGCGCGGATCATGTCGATGGCCCGGCCCGGGCCATGCGGCTCGACGACGACGGTCACGCTCTGCTCGTCGATGCGCGTGTATTCACGCAACACGCGACCACGAAACCCATTGTCCAGGGCCGCGATCTGGGCCTCCACCTCGTCAACAATCTTCTTTGCTTCGTTGATCCTCATGCCAGCGACCTCCTGCCGTCGAGGATCTGCGGGGCGACGGTCATCTCACCCAAGGCCGAGAGCGCGTCGGCTTTGTCAAGGGCTCGCCCCGGGAAATAGTCGGCGGTGACGCGGTAGGAATACAGGCGTTCGATTGGTCGACGGGGACGCCGGCGATTGGGAATGGGCAGTGAGCGAAGATTCTGCGACGCGAGTGTCGCAAGCGAGTCGTGCGCGGGGTTCTGTCTCCCCGCCGTGTGGAGACGCACACCTTGGCGATGGAGTCGATCCGTCACACGCGAATGGACGGCGTAGTCGGCCCGGCTGGCCGCCGAGCGCCAGCGGCGTGCGGATACCAGCTCGACAGCCGCGAGTTCGCTGTCCTTCGAGATGTCACGCCAAGTCGCCAGAACAACACTCCTCAGTCGCTGCGGCCGGCAGTCAACTTTCCGGTTGACCTATTGAATCCTGCGGGCGGATCATGGTGCCCTCACGGTCGAGCGCCTCGCCGACCCCATCAAGCACTGGGGTCGGCAATTTGAAGCCCCGGCCGTTCGGGCTAAGCTGCTTGTGAAAAGAGATTCCCTGCCCGATCGTCTTGTTGAGGTCTATCCGGACTTTGGCGTCGATCAAGTCGCGGACATTCAAAGCAGACTCCCTCCCGCCAGCTGCTTCTTCTCCAGCGTGATGTTCATCCCCAGACCCTTGAGCTCGTTGCACAGCACGTCGAACGCGACGGGCATGCCGGCCTCGAGCTTGTTGGTGCCCTTGACCATGGACTCGTAGATCTTGGTGCGGCCCTCGACGTCGTCGGACTTGACGGTGAGGAGTTCCTGGAGGATGTAGGCCGCCCCGTAGGCCTCGAGGGCCCACACTTCCATCTCGCCGAATCGCTGGCCGCCGGTTCGGGCTTTGCCGCCCAGTGGCTGCTGGGTGATGAGCGAGTAGGGACCGGTCGCTCGGGCGTGGATCTTGTCGTCCACCAGGTGGTGGAGCTTGAGCAGGTACATGTAGCCGACAGTCGTCCGCTGGTGGAACGGCTCACCCGTGCGGCCATCGTGCAGCTGGATCTTGCCGCCGCGCGGCATCTTGGCGAGCACCTCGCGGGGCTGTGGCCACGTCCCGGTCTTGTCGTATTCGGCGAGCTTGCTCTCGACGTAAACGTTGGCCTCCGCCACGGCGGCGTGGACCTCGGTCTCGGTCGCCCCGTCGAACACGGGGGTGACCGCCTGGAAGCCCAGGACCTTGGCGGCCCAGCCCAGGTGCGTCTCAAGGATCTGCCCGACGTTCATGCGGCTGGGCACGCCCAGCGGGTTGAGCAGGACGTCCACGGGCGTGCCGTCCTCCATGAACGGCATGTCCTCTTCGGCGACGATGCGGGCGATGACGCCCTTGTTGCCGTGGCGGCCGGCCATCTTGTCACCAACGGACAGTTGGCGCTTGGTGGCCAGGTAGACCTTGACCATCTCGAGCACGCCGGAGGGGAGTTCGTCGCCGCGCTTCATGTGCCCGACACGGCGCTGCTTCTCCTTCTCGACCGCATCGATGCGCGGCCAGAA
>CAZHKB010000539.1:0-1988 GCA_964533405.1 uncultured Phycisphaeraceae bacterium
CCGCCGACCGCCCCATCCCCCCCGCCAAGATCGCCGACGCGATCGCACCCTGCTTCGCCAACCGCGGCGTCACCGACCCCGCGTCCATCCGCCGCGCCGTCGAACTCCTGAACGAAAGCTACGCGAGCCACGGCCGCTGCTTCCGCATTGAGCCCGTCTCCGGCGGCCTGCGCCTGATGACTCGACCGGAATACGCGGAGGTCCTCGCCCGTTTCCACGGGCAGCGCGCCCAGACCCGCCTCAGCCGCGCCGCCATCGAATCTCTGGCCATCATCGCCTACAAGCAGCCCATCACCCGGGCCGAGATCGAGTCGATCCGCGGCGTCGCCTCCGGTGAGATCCTCCGCACCCTGATGGAACGCCGCCTGGTCACCATCACCGGGCGCGCTGAGGAACTCGGGCGCCCGATGCTGTACGGCACGACCCGACAGTTCCTTGAACTGTTCGGCCTGTCCGGGATCAAGGACCTGCCCCCGCCCGAGGAGTTTGGCCTGCGGTAAGTCGTACGCCGCGGGCGTGAAGCGAAGAAAGACTCACCGCACAGGCGCAGAGAACGCACAGGAAGGCAAGACTCGACGACTCGCCGCCGGCCGATCCGACGCGGTGGATCAACCAGATCGGCTTTGGAACCTGGGCGCCGGCTGGCGGTTGGATTGATGGGGACTTGGGTGGCGTGCCTCCCGCTCGTGGGGAGCATGGAGTCGGTCGACAACTCGGGCGTGACGCGGAGGCACGCCGTGCCCGCGCTCATGCACAACGGCCTGCCTCTGCGCTCTGTGCGCCCTGCGGTGATTCCTGTTCGGTGAGTCCTGCGTGCCTTGGTCGCCATGAAGCAACCCTCCGACATCCCGCAGCCCCCCACACGCCGCCAGACCGGCTTCTCAGTCGCCGGGACGCTGTATGGCCTCACCACCCTGTTCCTGGCCGTCGGCGCCGTCAACGGGCAGAACAACCTCCTCTTCTGGGCCTTTGGCATGGCCCTGGGCGGCCTGCTGGTCTCCGGCATCTTCAGCGGCTCCGGGATGATGGGCCTGCGCCTCCGCCGCCACGCCCCGCCCGCCGCCCGCGCCGGCGAGCCCATCACCATCCGCTACACCGTCCGCAACGCCAACCGCGTCTACCCCCTGTTCTGCGTCACCCTCACCGAGCGACTCCCCAAGGCGACCGCCGGCTCCACGCCACGCCCCTCGGTCGCGTTCCTCCCGCACGCCCCGCCACGCCGCGAGTCTTTCGTCGAGTCACCCGCGACGCCGCTGGCCCGAGGGCGGCTCGACCTGAGCGGCGTGAACGCCTCCTCCTCCTTCCCACTCGGGCTGATGCGCAAGTCCATGGACTTCGACCTGCCCGCCACCCTGCTCGTCCTGCCGGCTCGCCTGCACCTGCGTGACGACCTGCACGCCCCGCCCGCACGCCGCGGGCATGGCGGCGCGGCCAGCCCCACCTCCGTCGGGCACTCCCCGGAGTTCTTCGGCGTGCGCGAGTACATCCCGGGCGACAACCCACGCCTCATCGCCTGGCGCGCCTCCGCGCGGGGCGACACCCTGATCGTCCGGCAGGAAGGCACGCCCCCCCCCACCGTCGTCTGGGTGCTGCTCGACATTCCCGCGAACCTGACCGAGGCCGACGCAGAAGACGCGGAGCCCGGCGCGGGCGAAGCGCGGGCTGACAACACCAGCCTGTCCCTCGTCCTCCGCACCGAACGCGCCATCGCGCTCGCCGCCGCGCTGATCGAGCGTCTCACCAATCGGGGCTTTAGCGTCGGGCTCATGATCGACAGCCTCGGCATCGCCCGCACGCCCGCCGCCGGGGGGTGGCACGCACGCCGCCTGCTGAATGTGCTGGGCGCCCTCGACCTGACCCGCACGCCCGATGCCAAGGCCCGCGCCGCGAACTCTCTCAGCCGCATTCGCCGCGAGCACGCGGCCATGATCGTCACCTCGGGCTCCGACGCCGCCGACGCCCCCGGCCCAACGTGGGCACGCCGCCTC
>CAZHKB010000540.1:0-1975 GCA_964533405.1 uncultured Phycisphaeraceae bacterium
ACCCGGGCCGCCGCTGAAAGGTGGCCGACCGCTCGCGCGGCCGGTTCTGTTGGCGAGACGTGCATCCTGCACTCCTTGGGTCACGGCCCGCGACCCGGCGCGTCCTGCGCGGGAAGTTGGTCGTGGCCGGGGTCGTCGCTCCGCGCGAGCCCGGGTTGGGGGGCATGGTACCGCGGCGCACCCCGGACGCAAGATCGGGGATGGGGCGTGGATTCCTGCACTTTGTGCGCGAGGTCGCGTGCGACCTTGCGGAACTCAACGGGGCAATCGGATGGACCCGGGCGGATCGAAGCCCTCTCTCTTCTGCGTGCTGCCGATTGAAAGGGCGAAGACGCCAAGACCGTCATTTGGATTTTGGTAGTGGGACCGCCGGATCGAGCGGAAGGGTGGTGTCCGCCTGGACGGCGGTTGACGGGGTTGGTTAGGCTGGCGGAGCCCGGTGCATCCCCGTCACTTGATGGGGCCCGGCGTGCCGGCGCGGCGTTTACCGAGGGTGGCGCGCGTCGGGAGTGCGCGATGGACTCTCGGGTAGGCGGATCGCGAGTCATGCGGATTTATGTGGGCAATCTTCCGTTCAGGGTCAACGACCAGTCGCTTCGCGCGTTGTTCGATGAGTTCGGCGCGGTGGTGGACGCGAACGTGGTGTCGGACCTTGAGACGGGGCGTTCGCGCGGGTTCGGGTTCGTCGAGATGGATGGGGCGGATGCGCAGAGGTCCATCGAGGCGATGAACGGCAAGCCGATCGACGGGCGGCCGCTGGTGGTGAACGAGGCCAAGGAGCGTCAGGGCGGTGGTGGTGGCGGTCGCGGCGACCGGCCGACGAAGGAACGCGACGACAACGATTGGAACTGAGGCGGATCGTCGTGCGGGTTGAGAGTTGGGCCCGTTGGGTGAGCCAGCGTTGTGGGCAGCGGCGTTGGTGCCGCGGGTGTCGTGGCGCGTCGGGTGGTTTGGCCGGGGCCCGGTGGTGACCGAGGCACCGATCGCTCAACGCAGCGATCGGTGGCACGACGACGCCCGAGTGCCATCGCGAGTTCGTCTCAGGCGGTTTGGCGTCAGGCGGGCGGCGGTGGTGGCGGTCAACCGCTACGATCGCCCATCCAAAAGGAGCTACCCCATGTCGCAGCGCGCCCGTCGCCCGCTTTCCCGGATCTGCCTTGCCTGTCTGATCGGCTTGCCCGTGGGGCTGCCGCTCGTGGGCTGCGATGAGATGGACTCGATGTTCCGCGACGACGGCACGGGCAGCGGGTACGCCGCCAGCAACGAGCCGATCGAGCAGCCTCGCCCCGAGAGCGGGTTCGGCGGGACCAGCACGCCGGGCGGGGGCTCGTCCTCGACGCGCGGCGTGCGGGTGGACAACGCGGACCGCAACGTGTATGTCGTGCGGATGCTGCCGGGCGCCAACTGGCGTTCGGGCACGGCGACGGCGGACCAGCCCGGGTATGACCGGCACCTGGACACGCTGCGCCGGTGGTCGGCCCAGGGGATCGTGGTGCTGGGCGGCCCGGTGGTGAGCGACCAGGGAACGCTGGTGCTGATCCGGGCGGCGTCGCTGGACGATGCCCGCGAACTGGCCGAGAGTGACCCTTCGGTGACGAGCGGGCTGTTCACGGCGGAGGTTGACCAGATGGCGGCGCAGTTCCCGGGGAACTGAGACGCCTTGGGCTTGGCGGCACCGGGCGAGCCAGGCGCGTGCGGCCAATGATTGTGCATGACCACGACCCTCAACGCCGCCACCAGCGAGTTTGAGAAGAAGGACCGCTGCGCCGACCTGCCGCACAGGCCGCGGGTGCTGCTGGGCAAGATGGGATTGGACGGGCACGACCGGGGCGTGAAGGTGATCGCCCGTGCGCTGCGGGATTCGGGCGTGCATGTGATTTATTCGGGGCTGTGGCAGACGCCGCGGAGCGTGGCGTTGTCGGCGCGGGATGAGGATTGTGATGTGATCGCGGCGAGCATGATGAGCAACTCGCAC
>CAZHKB010000541.1:0-1962 GCA_964533405.1 uncultured Phycisphaeraceae bacterium
CCGCCCCCCTTGCGCTGGGGCGAGTTCGGGGGGTTGTCGTGGTTGCCGGGTGGCCGATCGCTCGCGCGAACGGTTCTGTTGAGGCGGGGGCTTACCCGCCCATCAGGGCGCGGATGCGGGCCTCGGTGGGCGGGTGCGTGGCGAAGAGGCGGCCCAAGCCTCCGAAACCGCGGCCCAGGAAGGGCTCGATGATGAAGAGGTTGTTCTGAGCCGGGTTGGGCTGGTGGAGGGGGATGCGCTTGGAGAAGTGCTCGAGTTTGTGCAGCGCGCTGGCGAGCCCGTTGGGCGAGCCGGCGATTCGGGCGCCGTCGGCATCGGCGACGAACTCGCGGGAGCGGGAGATCATGGCTTGGATGAGGACAGCGCCCAAGGCGGCGATCATGGCGCCGAAGAGGGCGAAGAGCGCGCCGCCCGCGCCGCCTTCTCGGTTCCCACCGCCGAACATGAGGCCAAACTGGGCCATGTTGGCGAGGTAACCCAGCACGCCGGCGATGGTGGCGGCGACGGTGGAGATGAGCGTGTCGCGGTTCTTGATGTGGGCCAGTTCGTGGGCAATGACGCCGCTGAGTTCGTCGCGGTTCATCACCTGCATCAGGCCCTGGGTGACGGCCACCGCGGCCTTGCGCGGGCTGCGCCCGGTGGCGAAGGCGTTGGGCGCCTCGTGCGGGCAGAGATAGACGCGCGGCATGGGAAGCTGGGCGCGGGCGGAGAGTTCCTGCACGATGCGGTACAGGTCGCCGCCGGTCTGGGCATCAACCTCGCGGCCTTTCATGGCGGCAATGGCGAGCTTGTCGGAGAAGAAGAAGGCGAAGAAGTTGACACCCGCGCCCAGGACGAGGGCGATGAGCATGCCGGTCTGGCCCCAAAAGGAGCCGACGAGCAGGAAGAGGCCCATGAGGGCGCCCAGCAGGAGGGCCGTCTTGGTGTTGTTCCAGAAGCGGATCATGGTGAGGAGGTCCTTGACGGGGTTGGTGAAGCGAAGGAGTGTTCGCGGGTGAAGGGTTGTTGGGATTCGGGCTTTACGGATTGAGAACCGGGTGGAGGGCGGAAGTGTTCCCAGGAGGGGCGGCTGGGGGCTCCGCCGAGGCAGCCCGACGGTAGGGCAGGGCTCCGGCTGCACCGGAGGCAACCGGTGCCCGGAGCGCTCGCTTACGGTGGGCTGCTGATGGATCATGCGTTTGCCCGCTGGGCGGAACTACGCTCGGCCCATGCCGCGACGATTTGACGCCGTTCTGTGCGATGTTGATGGGTGCCTTGGCCCCGAGGAGTCGTCGCCGCTGGACGCCTCGGGTCTGGCCCTGGTGGCGGCCCACAACCGGCGGGCGGCCGAGGCCGGCGACGTGCCGATGGTGACGGTGTGTACGGGTCGGCCCGCGGGCTTTGCCGAGGCGATCAGCCGGCTCATCTCGAACACGGCCTTGCCGCTGGTGTGCGAAAATGGTGTGTGGATGTACGACCCCGTACGAAACGTCTGGGAGATGGACCCGGCCATCCGCCCAGAGCACCTGCAGATGGTGCGGGAGGCGGTGGCGTGGGCCGAGCACACGCTGGTGCCGATGGGCGTGAGCATCCAGCCGGGCAAGGTCGCGTCGATGAGCCTGTATCACCCGGATACGGAGATGCTGCGGAGCATGATGCCTGGATTGGAGGCGGCGTTCGATGATCGGCTGTGGCCCCTGCGGGTTTCGATGACGATGCGCTGGATCAACTGCGACCTGGTGCATGTGTCGAAGGCGAGCGGGGTCGAGCGGTGGATGGCGTCCACGGGGCTGTCGAGGGATCGGGTGGCGGGGATCGGCGACACCATGAGCGATGTGGCGATCGCGGAGCGTGTGGGGTTCTTTGGATGCCCGGCCAACGCGGTGGAGGGGCTGCGGGCGCGGGCGCATCTGGTGGCGCGGGAACGCGAGGTGCGGGGGGTGCTGGAGATTCTGGAGGCGATTTCGAGGGGGAGGTAGGGGT
>CAZHKB010000542.1:0-1959 GCA_964533405.1 uncultured Phycisphaeraceae bacterium
CCGATGGCGTATCCGGACGCCCCCCCGTTCCCCGCCCGATCGCGCCCGCGATCGGCTCCGTTGACGAACACCCCCTCCGCCGGCTCGCAGAGCCTCGCCGGCACCTCCCCAGCACGCGGGGGAGGAGAATCAAGGAGCCCCCCTTGCCCCTCGGCACCGTCCTCGTCGTTGAAGATGACCAGGCCATCCGCATGGGTGTGGTCGACGCCCTGGAACTCCACGGCTACTCCGTCCTCGAAGCCCCCGACGGCGCCAAAGGCCTCCAGCTCGCCGTCGCCGACGACGTCGACCTCGTCCTGCTCGACATCATGATGCCCAAGATGGACGGCCTCACCATGCTCACCGAGGTCCGCCGCGTCAAGCCAGGCCTCCCGGTCATCATGCTCACCGCACGCGGCGAAGAGGCCGACCGCGTGAAGGGACTCAACGCCGGCGCCGACGACTACGTGGTCAAGCCCTTCTCCGCCACCGAACTGCTCGCCCGCGTCGAGGCCGTCCTCCGCCGTTCCGCAGAGCGCCCACAGGGCATCGGCCGCCTCATCGTCGCGGGCCTCACCGTCGATTTCGAACGGCGCGAACTCCTCCGCCCCGACGGCCAGCGTGAGCCGATCCCAGAGCGAGAGGCCGAACTCCTCCGCTACCTCGCCTCCAACCGCGGGCGAGCCATCTCCCGCGATGAACTCCTCTCCCGCGTCTGGGGCCTCGACCCCCGCGGCATGCAGACCCGCACCGTCGACATGGCCGTCGCCCGCCTCCGCGAGCAACTCGGCGACGACCCCGGGAATCCCGGCGTCATCGTGACGGTTCGTGGAAAGGGATACATGCTCGCCGCCGCAACCCCGGCGGCCAAGGCCAGGCCCACCCCCGGAGGCTCCGCACCCTGATGGGCGGCTCGCGTCGCATCCCGTGGCTCGTGTTCCTGATCGGCGTCCTGGCCGTCGTTGACGTGCTGGGCTGGGTCACCTGGCGGATGGTGCGCCTCGAACACGACCAGGCCCGCACCCGGGCCGAGACCGCGCGACAGGAAGCCATCGGGCGCGCACTCTGGCGCATGGACTCGATCGTCCTGCCCATCCTCGCCGTGGAATCCGCCCGCCCCTACTTCGAGTACCAGGCCTTCTACCCCGCCAACCGCCCCTTCGACCGCATGTGGGAGCCGCTCGCCGCAGGCGACGTGCTGGTCCCCTCCCCCTTGCTCGGCGAGCCTGGCGACTTCGTCCAGCTTCACTTCGAGCGCACCGCCGATGGGCGGCTCACCTCCCCCCAAGCCCCACCCCAGGGTCCGACCCGCGACGCCGCCATCGCCGCCGGCGTCCCGCCAATGCTGCTCTCCATGGCCGATCTAAGGCTGTACGAACTCGATCGCGTCGACTCCACCCGGCTTGGTCGGCGTGCCGCGGAGACCCAGGCCGCCCCGACCACCCTCCGCGAGCCGATCGATGCGTCGCCGAACGGTTTCGCCGCCAGCAACCCGCCCATGGTGCCCTCGGGACCAGACGGTCGGACCACGCTCTCCTCGAACCAGGAGGGTGTGCGCAACGCACGCCGCACGATCCCCAACCCGTTCGACCGCACCGCCCACGCACCAACCCGCTCGCTCCCCCCAAACCAGCCGTTGGACGCCACAACAGCACCGCCCCAGGCGTCCGACGACTCCCGCCCCGCCGCCCTGTCCGACCCCATGGCGCAGCGCGAATCCATCGAACAGGCCGCGGACCCCGCCGACCCGCGCCAGGACCTGCTCGCCCGCCAGCAGGCCGCCAACTACGCCCAGACCTACAACGACGCCGGGCGATCCAACCGGTCCCGCCAGTACGAGACCCGCGGCCCCTCGCCCGACGAATCGCCCAACCGCCCCGCGGGCGAGTCGGAGCGAGCCAGTCAGGAACTGGCCCGCCCCGATGTCCCCGCATCCGCCGCCGGGGGCGCCGCCACCGGAGTCGCGCCCTCCGCGACACC
>CAZHKB010000543.1:0-1955 GCA_964533405.1 uncultured Phycisphaeraceae bacterium
CGCCCGCACTCCGGGCATTCCGATCGCTCGATGCCGTCCAGGCAAAACCGGCAACGCCGGCAATAGACCAGCGCATCGGCGACTCGCCCACGAATCCCAAGCGCCAGCAGCACCCCGCCCATCAGCAGGGCAACTCCCGCGCCGATGCCAAGCCCCAAAGCCAGCGACATCAGGCACCCCTCCTCATCACGGCATCCCCCCACCAATCACCTGCGCCGCCGGCAGCGGCGGCGGATTGCCGTCCGCATCCAGCACCATGCTGCGTGCCACAGGCACGCCATCGAACACGATCGAGCCCGACCACACCCGAACCAGATCGCCCGTCCGCTCGGCCGCATCCACCGTCGAGTGCAACTCGACCCGCGCCGTCGGTTCGCCCAACGCCTCGATGTTCTCAAAGACCAACGCCACGTCGCCCATCCAACCCGAATACAACGTGCGGTAGCACGGCCCATACCGCCGCTCACCAACGATCAGGTACGCCTCGACCGCCACCGGTCACGTCGTCCGCGGTCGGCTCACCTGCACGATCGCCATCGGCGCCATTCCCGGGATATCCCGCTCGGCCAGATACTTGATCGTCATCCCCGCCATCGCCAACGCCGTCGCCTCATCATCCACCAACTCGCGCGTCGCCACCTCGCGCGGCACGACCTCGACCCGGACCATCTCGCGCCTCGTCCGAAACGTCTGCTGCTGAGAGCCGGGCACGCCCGTGACCAGAAACCCCGCCCCCCACTTGGATTCCAGCGTGAGCGTGTGAACGCCGACCGGCAGGTCGATGTCGAGGACCGTGTGGTTCTTCGCGCCCGGGTATGCCGACGGCGGCGTGCGCCAACCGCCGATTCCCGCTGGAAAGGAAGCAATCTGCGTGCCGTCCGAATCAAAGATCGTGAATCCCGCCGTGAGCGACGCCTGATCCATCGCGCTGGGGTGGTGGGCGCCGAGCCACGACGAGATCGCCAACGGGTTGCCCACCCGAACCCGCGCCCGCGGCATCGCCTCAAAGCACGTCCGCTCCACGCCGTAACTCGCCCACTGCTCATCATCCAGCAGCCCCTGCGAACGCAGGAGCAGCACCAGCGCATCCTGTGAGGACTGCCACGCGCCCGGATTGCCCACATGGGCAGCCAGCAGGGGTCCAACCAAGCCCGCAAGTTCCTGTTGCGAGAGTTTCTGCGCCCTCGCACGCCGCTCAATCTCCGTAGCCGCCGCCCCCGCCGCCGGTCCCTGCCGCGTGGTCGCCTCCCGCTGCAGCAGCCACAACGGCTTGAGCCTCTGCATCCCCCCGGACGCCATGTAAGGCGATAGCGCCACCACCCCGAGCACCAGCCCAGCCACCCCCACAACCGCTGACGCCACAAACAACGAACGCAACGCCCGCCGATGCCCGACCCGCACGTCCCGCTCGGTCCGCACCTCCAGGCCGCACTCCGGACACCGCATCGGCAGCGCCAGCCGCGCCGCCTCCGTGCCGCCGCCTCTCGCCCCGACCTCCGCCCCGCGTTCCGGCAGCAGGTCATAGCGGCATTTCCGACACAACGGCGCGTCATCAACCCTTCGCCCGCGCCGAGCAATCAGGTACAGAACCACAGCCAGCCCCGCCAGCACACCCGCCACCGGAATCGTGCTCAGCCACGCAGGCGGTCCCATCACCACGCTCCACGATCGAGTCGCCGCTCCAACGGTTCAGCGGATCCGGCCCCCGTCAGACTACCATCGCATCCCATGTCCAACCTCCCCGTCGCGAGCCAGCCCAGCACGTCGCAAAGCCCCCACGTCGAGTCCAAGCCGGCCTCGCCAAGCCGTTCCCCGCTCGGCATCGGCTGTGGCACACCCGCCTGTTGCGGCGGCCACGCGCCCCAGCACTCGGCGGCGCCAACCACACATCCCATCCACTCGGGTTCAGGTGGTACGACCAGCCGCCTCGAAAGTTCCTCGCCCCTCGCCAAGGC
>CAZHKB010000544.1:0-1953 GCA_964533405.1 uncultured Phycisphaeraceae bacterium
CTCATCCTCCTGCGCGACCTCGAAGGCCAGTTGATCTGGCCCCGCCTGCTGCGGTCCCCCGCCGCCGCTCTGTGGCCCTCCCGCCTGATCCTGGGCGTGCTGGCCGCCCTGCTCGTCGGCCTGGTCGGCAGCCTGTCCTCCATCTGGTCAGCCAAGCCCCCGTTCATCGCGGCCCTGAGCGAATCCCAGGCCGCCGCATGGTCGGGCGTCGGGACCACGCTCATCCAAGCGGACCTCACTCGCACCCCCGGCGCGATCCGGGCCGCGCTCATCGACTCCACCCTCACACTCCTCCAGACCTTCCCCGTCAGCACGCCCATCCTCCTGCCCATCATGCTCGCGCTCACCATCGTCTTCGGCGCGGCCATCGCCCGCTCGGTCGCCGTCGAATCCGCGACCGACCTCCGCCCCTCCGCCCCGCTCATGCTCGGCTGGTCCCTGGCCCGCGCCCCCTCCACACTGGCCGCTCTGGGCGTCCCGTTGCTGGCGCTCTGGCTGCTCCTCATCCTCATGCGATCGCTCGGCTGGCTCGGTCTGGGACTGCCGGTCCTCGACGTGATGGGCGCCCTGGTCTTCCCGATCCAGGGCGTGCTCGGCGTGGGCGTCATCGCCCTGCTCCTCGCGCTCGCCTTCGCCGGCCCCCTGGTCGTCCCCGCCCGCATGGTTGAGGATTCCGACGCCTTCGACGCCGTGCAGCGCAGCGTCGCCTACGCCATCGCCCGCCCTCTGCGGCTGGCGGTCTACCTCGCGATCACCGCCCTCGTGGTCGCGCTCGCCGTGGGATTGGCCACCGCCCTGCTCGGCGGTGGCTGGTCGCTCGCGGTCGAGCAGTCCCGGGCGTGGATCTCGCCCGAGCGACAGGCCGCGTTCACCGGCGCCATGCCCCCCACCGCCGACGGCGCCGCCCGCGACCTGCCCACCACCACCGCCATCGCCCGCTGGCTCATCCGCCTCTGGAGCCACCTGCCCGCCCTGCTCATCGGCGGCTACGCCATCAGCCTCTTCTTCACCGCCTGCACACGCCTCTACCTCGCGATGCGCCAGGTCTGCGACGGCCAGGATCAGGCCGAAATCCAAGGAGCCGAGCGGGCCGAGGCAAAGCCGTCGGACCCGCGTCCGTGACAGCCGGCACCGGCCAGACATGGCTCTGGCGGCAGTGCGTCGCGCTCGCGGGCGCGCTGGCCGAGGCGGGGGTTCAGGACATCGCGCTTACGCTGCCCGATGGAACCCGCCGCGTGCTGGTGACACGCCAGACCGACCTGGCCGGCACGCTGGGCTCGGCCTCGATCGGCGCGGTGCTCGAGGTCGCCGCGCTCGGGCTGGCGGTGGTGCGCGACCCGGATCGACTGCGCGTGGCCCGGGCCGAAGGACCGATGGCCTTGGCGATCGAGACTCTTCTCGCAACGCGGTGACGCTCGGCTGTTCCAGCGTGCCTGCGCGGAGCAGCAAGCAGGCCACCCCGCCCCCACGCGCGCCACTGTGCCCGATCAATGCCTGAAGTGCCGAACCCCCGTCGTCAGGCACGTCACACCCCGCTGGTTGCACAGGTCAAACGTCTCGCCATCCCGCTTCGAACCGCCCGGATGCACGATCGTGGTCACCCCCGCTTCCATCAGGATCCCCGCCCCATCCGCGAACGGGAAGAACGCGTCGGAGAACGCGATCGCCCCCCGCGCGAGCACCCCGGCCTTCTCCACCGCCAACCGGCACGCCGCCACCCGGTCCATCTGTCCCGCGCCCGCGCCGAACAAGCGGATTGTCGCCGGGGTCTGGGGGTCCGTCCCGCCGATCGCGATCGCGTTGCTCGACAGCGCTCGCGCGATCGGCTCGAGCGCCGCCGCGATCCTCAGCGTGTGCTCCGTCGGCGCGGGACCGGCCGCGTGCGTCCACCCGCTGGCGTCCGACAACGCATCAACCGTCTGCACCAGCGCGCCCCCCGGCAACACCCTGATC
>CAZHKB010000545.1:0-1952 GCA_964533405.1 uncultured Phycisphaeraceae bacterium
AGACGGCGGTTTTGCCGCCGTCGCCTGATCGGAAGTCGGCCCGGATGCTGGGCTTCATGGCCATCGTGAGAAAGGCCAGCGCGCTCGGGTCGGTCGGCGCGAGCTGGCCCGCATCGATCAGCGTGAGCCAGACTTCCGCGCCCAGCACGCCCTTGGGCCGGGCGCGTCGCGTCAGCGTGGACTCGTCCACCAAGCGCAGGTTATGCGTCAGCCGCTGCCCGCTCTCGACCAGCGTGAGCGGGCGCGTGGTCGGCGCGGGGACTGGCGAAGGCGAAGTATCCCGCACCGTGCTTCCGACGATGGCGCGGGCGTGACGACGTCGTCCCATTTTTGCACGTGGGTGACGGGCGTCGTCAATCGCCGCATGTACTACCTATGGCTTCAATGGATCGTCCACGCAACGCGTAGATGCGGCTGGATGGAGGAGATAGAGGAACTATCTGCAGATGTTTCAGCGCGCTGAATGGCTACAGTCAATTGTCGCACTTAGGGGTGCGCTGTGGGCAGCCCTTTTCCCCCATGCCGTTGGAACAGGATGCTCCGCTCAGAAGGCCTGTACCCCTCACTCCGCATCTTTTAGAAGGAAACTCCCATGACCGCAACCCGTGAAGAGACCGTCCGCAGCTACCTCGGTGACCTGATCTCTGTCTTGGACCATGTGTCGCAGGCGGTCGCCAAGCAGGCCGGCAATGACGACATCCGGCGGATTGCTCATGCCGGGCGCGTGATCGACAACCTCCACTCGGTCCTCATTCGCCAGCACGCCGACCTTGAGGCGCACGTCAAGGCCATGGGCGGGACTAGCGGGGGCGGGGTGCTGAAGGACATGTTGGGCACTGTGACCGGGGCATTGGCCGGTCTCTACGGCAAGATGCGCGGCGAGACAGCCGCCCGCATGCTGCGCGACGACTACACGGCGGTGAGCTTCGTCACCGCCTGCACCACCATGCTCCATACCACCGCGCTGGCACTCGACGACTCGGCCACCGCAGCGCTGACACTCCGCCACATCCAGGAATACCCGCCCCTCATTATGGCCCTGAGCGAGCTTCTCCCCCACGCCGTGGTCGCCGATCTGGCCGCGGACAAGATACCCGTGGGCAACGCCGCCGCCGCCGAAGAGGCCACCAGGAACCTCAACGATGCATGGCACGGGGCTTCCGCGGCCAACCCGAAGTGAGGGAAGGGCACTGAAACGGGGCACTCGTCGCGCTTGAACTCGACCAACAGGTAGCGGCGGGTCGGCCCGCGCTTCTTGCTCGACCTGCCATCTACGCTCCACGCCCCACCGCCGCGCCAGAGCACGTAGAGCGATGCGGCGAGCACGGCAATGGGGAGTACGATCGGTGACTCATCGGGCCAGTCGGCGGTCAGGTGCGCGTACAGCGCGACGGCCATCGACCCGCACGCGATCGCGGCACCGACGCGAGCGAACGCGCCGCTCAGCAGCATCAGCCCCGCCAGCACGCCAAGCACGGGCGCGAGGATCGCGTTGACATCCGGCATCGGGATCTTCGCGGCTTCGAGGATCGGCTTCAGCGGGGCCGCGCCAACAAGGTGCATCACGCTGATCCCCGCCAGCGGAAGGCCCGCGATGAGGCGGGTGATCACGACACGTTTCAACGGCCGCGTGCGGCGGATGGACTCAAGGGCGGTGGACGTGCGAGAACTCCTTGCACGCGGGTATGTGGCAAACAAACATACGCACGCCTATACGCGCGGTTTCGCCGACGCCGCCACCGTCGCGGCCGCAATCTTCGACCACGGCCCCTTCTCCCCGCGTGTGTTGATACACCCCGCCATGTAGACGGCGGTTTTGCCGCCGTCGCCGGGCTTGAACTCGGCGCGGAAGGTCGGCTTGGTGGTCCTGGTCAGGAACACCAGCGCGGCGGGGTCCGTCGGCGCGGGCTGGCCCGCATCGATCAGCGTGAGCCAGACTTCCGCGCCCAAAA
>CAZHKB010000546.1:0-1952 GCA_964533405.1 uncultured Phycisphaeraceae bacterium
GATGGTGGGCTTGGGAGGCGTCGGCGGGTCAGGGTCCGGGCCGGGGTCGGGGCCTTCACCGGAGGGCTTGGGGGGCGCGGGCGGCTTGCTGATGAACGCCTCGCCCAGCAGGCGGCATGCGCCGGTGTAGTCGTAAATCGTGAAGACCAGTTTGCCGGTGGGCTCATCGATGCGCGTGCCGCGGCCGATCATCTGGTAGAAGGCGATGGGGCTGGCGACGTACTTGAAGAAGACCACGTTGCGGACAGGCTTGACATCGACGCCGGTGGAGAGCAGTTCGACGGTGGTGGCGACAAAGTGCGTGCGGACCGAACTGCGGAAGTCGGGGATGAAGTCGTTGCCGCCGACGCTGGCGGTGCACTTGAAGGCGTAGGGGTCGAAGCGTTCTTCACCCTTGGCGTCGGTGTAGGCGGCGAACAGGTTGTTCATCTCGGTCGCGACAAGGTCGGCGTGCCGGTCGGTGGCGCAGAAGATGATGGATTTTTGCCGCGCGCCCAGCGGGGTGCCATCCGGGGCGCGGTGGATGATGTTGGCGAGCATCTGCTCGAAGAGGTCGCGGCACATGGCCTTGACGCGGTCGGGCAAGATGATGCCCCGCTCGAAGGAGTTGGCATCGTACCGATCGGCGATCTGCTGCGGAGTGAGCGGCTGGCCGGTGTTGGCATCGGTGGGGTTCTTCTGGACGATCTCGGCAAGCGTGATGCCGCGGGCATCGAGGTCCACGAGCGCGAGTTTGACATCCATCGCGGCGAGGTAGCCGTCTTCCATCGCCTGCCCGATCTCATACTCGTAGACCGGCGGGCCGAAGTAGTTGAGGTTGTCGGCGGAGATCTTCTCGTCGGCTTTCGCCTCGGCGGTATCTTCGGTGGTGGTGAGTTGGCGAGGCGTGGCGGTCAGGCCGATCTGCACCGCGCCCGGGTTCATCGTGAGCACCTTGGACCACTTGCCCCATGCCGAGCGGTGGCACTCGTCGATGATGATGTGCGAGAAGTGATCGGGCGGGTAGTGCTCGGTGAGGAAGGATTCGTTGGTGGGGGGGCCGTCGTCGGTGTCCACGCCGAGGGTCTGGTATGTCGCCACATGGACGGCGGCGTTGCGGGCGTGGTTCTTGCCGTCGGAGTCGCGGAACACCGGGCGGGCGGCATCGCCGAAGTAGTTGGTGAGTTCTCCGAGGGCTTGGCGGCGGAGTTCATCACGGTCGCAGAGGAAGAGGGCCCGCTTGAGTTGGCCCGCATCGTCGATGCGTCGGAGCAGGTTGGCGGCGATGAAGGTTTTGCCTGCCCCGGTGGCCAGCGACAGCAGCGCGCGGCAAGGCCGGGCGGCGGTCTGGTCGCGGGCGATCTTCTCGAAGACAGCGCGGATGGCAGCGTCTTGGTAATACCGGCGGGCACCCTCGCCACCCTTGTAGGTTCGCAGCAACGGCGCGGCGGCGGCGGAATCGAGCGCGAAGCCCATCGTGGCCTCGTAGCGGGCGCGAAGGTCGGCGGGGGAGGGAAAGTCGGGCAGAGGGCGCGGCGCGGTGGTGTGGCCGGTGTTGCGGTCAAACTCCACGAACATGTGCCCGTTGGTGGAGAAGACGAACGGGACGTTGAGGCGAGCGGCCTTGGCGTAGCCCTTGGCCTGATCCAGCCCGTGCCCGGGCGGGAGCGTGTCCTTCTTGACTTCGATGACCGCGACCGCGACAGGCTGCATTTCGGCGGTGACGACGATGCGAAGTGTGAGGTCGGTGCGACCCTTGGCGCGGCGGCGGGCCTTGCCCGCGATCAGGTCCACCGCCCCGGTCGTCTCCTCGCGCTTGATGTGGTCCTCGGTCCAGCCCAGCGCGTAGATCGCTGGGTTGACCAGTTTGGCGTGGGTGTCGGCTTCGGACAGGGGCATGGAACCCATGATACAGGGATTTCAGGCCGTTGGGGCTGCCGCCCCTCTTTCCGCCCGTGCGGTCATCACCACCC
>CAZHKB010000547.1:0-1950 GCA_964533405.1 uncultured Phycisphaeraceae bacterium
GCTGGGGGGGTGCTTCTCAGCCCGCGGTGCTGTGATCCGCTGTATCGCAAGGCTTTGCGGGTGTCGATGGGGCACGCCCTGACGGTGCCGTACGCCCGGCTGGAGCCTTGGCCGGACGGACTGGACGCGGTTTCGGAGGCGGGATTCCGGATTCTGGCCATGTCACCCACGGCCCGGGCCTCGATCCGTCGCCTCGATCTGGGCGAGTCTGGCCGAGTCGCGCTGCTGATTGGGGCCGAGGGACCGGGGTTGGCGCCGGAAACTCTTGACAGGCTGGGGCCGCGGATTGAATCGGTCAGCATTCCTATGCGGGCGGGGGTCGATTCGCTCAACGTGGTCGTGGCGATGGGGATTGCGCTGGATCGGGTGGTGGCGGGGTTGGGCGGGAACGGGGACGAGTGGTAGCGTGCAACGGCCGCTGGTCGGTGGGAGGCCGGGAGCCCCTCGCCCCTCTTGATCCCCGGATTTGGTCGAACCGGCGTCGGCTTGGCCGGGTAAAGTGTGTGCAGGGCGGTGGTTCTCTCCGCCCCGGAGACTTCGAGCATGAACCGTTCCGCGTCCCTGATTGTCAGTCTTCATGCCCCGCGCTGGATCGCCCTGCCCGCCCTGGCGGGGCTGGTCGCCGGGTTGGCTTCCCCCGCGCTGGCCCAGCCGGTGTCGGCATCTTCCCGGAACTTGAATGAGGTCGTTCCCGGCGATGATGAGATCATCCGCGAGGGGGACGACGAGCGTCGGGACGCCCTGAACGAGATGGAACTCACGCCCTTCCCGCTGGAATGGTGGGACATGGTGAGTGACTGGCGGCTGGGCGAGGCTCCGACGCCCGAGACGACCGACGGCAAGGTTGTTCTCATCATGACGTTTTCCGGGTGGTACCCGCCCTCGCTGCGGTCGCTGGGGGTGATGAGCCGCCTGGGCGAGGAGCACGCCCAGGACGGTCTGGTTGTCGTGGGTATCCATGACATGGAGGCGTGGGAGGACGGGGTGGTGGAGGCGCAGGCCCGCAACGTCACGTTTGCGGTCGGGCACGACACGGAGAACAAGTTCCGTGAGACGATCATGGTGGACCAGGACCCGGACTTCTACCTGATCGACCGGGCCGGGCAGCTGCGATACACGGACATCGAGACGTCGTCGGTCGAGACGGCGGTGCGGATGCTGCTGGATGAATCTCGAGAGGACGCGGCCACGGTGATCGACCGGATCGCCGACGCGACGCGCCGTGCGGAACTCGAGGCCCGCCGGACGGGGCGGATCAACCAGAGCGCGACGCTGCGGGAGATCCCGGCCGTTCCGTTCGCGATGCCTTCGGCGGAGGCGTACGCGAACCTGCGTTGGCCCAGGCCGCCGCGGAATCAGAGCACGCCGCAGGGTCAGGAGCCCGAGGCGATCGCGCGTCCGGTCGCGCTGCCGCGCGAGGGGTGGTGGCCCCAGCCGCCCAGCCCGCTGGGGCGTGCGACGGTGATCTACTTCGTGGATCGGCGGGTGCCGCAGACGGTTGAGATGATCGGCGACATGGACGACCTGCAGCGTCGGTATTCGCGTGACCTGAACGTGATCGGGTCGCTGTCGCCGATCCTGCAGGACAACTCGCAGCCAACGGCCACGCCCGCCAGCCCGGCGACCGACCCGATGGAGGTGATCCGGCGGGCGCACGAGAACATGGGCCTGGCCCACACGCTGGTGCTGGACCCGGCGGGTGCGCTGATCGGGGCGGCGGGTGGGGGCACGACCACCACCTTCAGTTTCAACTCCGGGGGCGGGGTGTCGCCCACGTACGCCGCCATCGCCAGCAGCGACGGGATTGTCCGTTGGTTCGGCGACGCGACGTCGACGGCGTTCGAGTCGGCGGTGCGCGAGGTCGCGCGGATCGATCCGGGTGTGAAGGCGAGGCGGGCGGCGGAGGATGAGTATGTCCGCCGCCATGGGCAGTGATGCGGCAGGAGTGGG
>CAZHKB010000548.1:0-1948 GCA_964533405.1 uncultured Phycisphaeraceae bacterium
GGGAAGTTCGTGGAGATGCTGGATGGGTGGACGGGGGCGGGGTCGTTTCTGGGGTCGACGGTGCCGAGCGGGCTGGCGGAGTTGGTGCAGCGGGTGGTGGAGGACTCCGGGCTGGAGGGGCACTACACGAGGCAGGCGGCCAAGAGCCAGAGCGAGCAGGATGCGGAAAGGCTGGACAATCTGGGGGAGTTGATCTCATCGGCGGCTGAGTTTGAGAGGGAGTTCGCGCCGGAGCGGGATCCGGGGTCGGATGTGCCGGTGGAAGTTGGGGAGGTAGCGGAGGGTGAATCGAGTGCCCCCTCCGTCCAGTCGCAGAGCCTCCCGGACACCTCGCCCGGACGCGGGGGAGGGGACGAGGACGACGCATTCGGGGAGTTTGCACCGCCGCCGATGCCGCCGCTGTTGCAGTTGCTTCGGGCGTATCTGGAGTCGGTGGCGTTGGTGGCGGATGCGGACGCGGTTGATCCGGCGCAGGGGGCGGTGACGCTGATGACGCTGCACGCGGCCAAGGGGCTGGAGTTTGACACGGTGGCGATCGTGGGGCTGGAGGAGGGGTTGCTGCCGCACTCGAGGGCGGCCGAGAGCGAGGCGGATCTGGAGGAGGAGCGGCGGCTTTGTTTCGTTGGGATTACCAGGGCGATGCGGAGTCTGACGATGTGCTCGGCGCGGTACCGGACGAACCGTGGGATCGCGGAGCGGACGATTTCGAGCCGGTTTCTGGAGGAGTTTGATCCGGCGCAGGTGAGCACGACGAATCTGGCGGACGACTCGGACATTTCGGGGGATCGCGATTGGGATGAGGAGGATGGGGAGGCGGCGGACGTGTCGCGGGCGGGTCGGCGTGCGGCGGAGACGGCGGTGAAGAGCCAGTTTCCGCCGGGGTGCCTGGTGCGGCATCCGCAGTTTGGGATTGGGGAGGTGGTGAGCGTGGAGAGCGGGGCGGCGCCCCGGGCGACGGTGAGGTTCAAGCAGGCGGGGACGAAGACGCTGATTCTGGAGTATGCGAGGCTGACGCGGGTGGGGTGAGGGGGGCGAGGCGAGGCCGACCGATCCGGGTTGATCGGCAGCGACCCACCCCGCAGAGCCGGGCAGGGTGTGTGGCACGATGGTCGGATGAGACAGCGGGGCGGGAAGCCGGTACCATCCCCACCCCTGCCCGACCCCGTGTCCAGAACCCCAGCGTGAGCGATTTTCTTCAAACCCTGATTAATGGATTGGCGCTGGGGAGCCTGTACGCGCTGATCGCGCTGGGGTACACGCTGGTGTACGGGATTCTGAAGTTCATCAACTTCGCGCACTCGGACGTGTTCACGTTTGGCGCGTGGACGGGGCTGACGATGGCGGGTTGGCTGGGTCTGTCGGCGGCGGCGGGTGCGGGCGCGCCGCCCTGGTGGGCGGGCCCCCTGATTCTGGTAGGGGCGATGGTGGCGTGCGGGGCGCTGGGGTTCGCGGTGGAGCGTCTGGCGTATCGGCCGCTGCGGAACGCGCCGCGGCTGAACGTCTTGATCACGGCGATCGGGGTGTCGTTGTTCCTGCAGAACTTCGGCCAGATGCAGTTCATGTTCGGGACGCAGCCGCGGGCGATGCCGGCGCTGGTGCAGAACGTGGAGCTGCGGAAGTTCACGTTCACGGCGGCGGACGGGACGACGGAGACGGTGGTGCTGACGCTGGTGGACGTGGTGGGGGCGGGGACGGCGTTGCTGCTGATGCTGGGCCTGGAGGTTCTGATTCATAAGACCCGGACGGGGCGGGCGATGCGGGCGGTGTCGTTCAACCACAAGAACGCCGCGTTGATGGGGATCAATGTCGACCGGGTCATCTCGATCACGTTTGTGCTGGGGGCGATGCTGGCGGCGGCGGCGGGGGTGCTTTTCACACTCAAGTACGAGGTGTTGAATCAGCCGGCGTTCAACACATGGGTGCTGCTGGGGCTCAAGGCGTTCGTGGC
>CAZHKB010000549.1:0-1943 GCA_964533405.1 uncultured Phycisphaeraceae bacterium
GACGTTCATCCAGGATGAGCACCCGCAGACCATCGCGCTGATCGTGTGCCACCTGCCGCACCACAAGGCGTCGGAGATTCTCGCGGGATTGCCGCTGCAGAAGCAGATCGAGGTCATCAAACGCATCGCCAACATGGAGCAGACCAATCCCGAGGTGATCCGGGAGGTGGAGCGGGGGCTGGAGAGCCGCCTTTCGAACATGCTCACGCAGTCGATGGAGAAGGCCGGCGGCGTGCCGACGGTGGCGGAGATCCTGAACCTGGCCGACCGCGCGACCGAGAAGGCGGTGATGGAGGGCCTCGAGGCCGACGACCCGGACCTGGTTGAGCAGATCCGCAGGCTGATGTTCGTGTTCGAGGACATCATCCAGGTGAATGACAAGGGGATCCAGGCGGTGCTCAAGGAGGTTGAGAACGACGAGCTGTCGCTGGCGCTCAAGACCGCGAGCGAGCCGCTCAAGGAGAAGATCTTCAAGAACATGTCGGAGCGTGCGGCCGGGCTGATCAAGGAGGACATGCAGTACATGGGCCCCGTGCGCGTGTCGGACGTGGAGCAGGCCCAGCAGCGGATCGTGGACATCGTGAGGAGGCTGGAGGAGGCCGGGGACCTGGTGATCGAGGGCCGCGGCGGCGAGGGCGAAACGCTGGTCTAGGAGCCCTGAGCGCAAGCTCAGGAACATGGAAGCGACGAAGCGACCAAGTGGTGAGACGGGGTGTCGTGGCCGCGGCGTTGAGCGGCCACGCGGCGTGTCGAGAAGCAGGGTTGGCCTGGAGCGCGGGGTGTGTGGCGATGGCGATGATCCGACAGGCCGACCTTGAGACGAGCCCGCGCCAGGCGCTGGTGCTGAATGTCGAGGACATCCGGGCTCAGGCCGAGGCGATCATGGAGCGCACCCGGTCGGCGTCTGCGGCGGTCTTGACAGAGGCGGCGGCGGCGCGGGAGCGGTTGCTCGCCGGGGCGGCGGATGAAGGACGGGCCAAGGGACACGCCGAAGGGATGGCCACGGGGCTGACCGAGGGCCGCCAGCGCGGCGAGGCGGAGGCGAAGCGCGAGGCGGGCGAGCGGCTCGCGGCGCTGGAAGCGTCGTGGACTGCGGCTCTGGTTGAGTTTGTCGCGATGCGGGAGGCGATGCTCCGCGAGTGCGAGTCGCGAGGGTTGGAACTGGCGATCCTGATGGGCCAGAAGGTGGCGCGGCGTGCGATCGAGGTGGACCCGAGGGCCGTGCTGGGTCAGGTCGGGGCGATCCTGGAGATGGCGACGCGGGCGACGCGCCTGACGCTGGGCGTGAATCCGTCGGATGAGGGGCTGGTGCGGGACGCGCTGCCGGGGCTGCTGGCGATGGACGCCGGGCAGCGGCATGTGTCGGTGAGTGTGGATCCTGGGGTGCCGGTGGGGTCGTGCGTGGCGCGGTGCCCGGGCGGCGGCGAGCTGGATGCGACGATCGAGGCGAGGATCAAGTCGCTTGTTGATGAGATGCTGCCGGATGGCGCCGGACGTGGGCAGCGTCCCGAGGATGCGGCGGGCGCGCGAGGTGGCGGCGCCGCGGGCGATGAAACGGGCGAGGTGGTCGGGGGCTCGCCATGACCCGCCTTGCCGATGCGATCGAGGCGGTGCGGGTCGCCCCGGCCATGGGGGTGATGGGGCGCGTCGCGGCCGTGCGCGGTCTGACGATGCTCGTTCGCGACCTGCCCGCGCCCGTTGGGGCGCTCGTGGAGATTGGCGAGCAGGGGATCGGCACGCGCGCGACGGCGCTTGGAGAGGTGGTGGGGTTCAGCGAGGACCTGGCGATCGTCATGCCGCTGGGCACGACGCTGGCGGTGCGGGCGGGCGATCCGGCCCGGGTGAAGCGGGTCTCGCGGGTGGCGATGGTGGGGGAGGGGCTGATCGGGCGTCCCATGGCATCCACCACCCGCCCGATCGACGGACTGGGCGCGGTGGCGGAT
>CAZHKB010000550.1:0-1937 GCA_964533405.1 uncultured Phycisphaeraceae bacterium
CCTCCTCCATCACCGGACCCAAGCCCGCCGCCGCCCCGAGTCCCAAGCCCAAAAGCAAGTTCTCCTGGCTGCAGAGCGAAAAACTCGAAGCCCGCATCAACGAGCTTGAATCGCAACTCAACTCCATCGACGAGGCCCTGGCCGACCCCGCCGTCTGGCCCGATGTCATGAAGGCCGCCGCCCTCAACGCCCAGCGCGACGATCTGGCCAGCGAGAAGAGGGAACTCGAAGAAGAGTGGCTCCGCCGCGCGGAGTGACTCTCGCCGGCGGAACCGACCGCGCGCGGTCGCCCACCGCGCGGTGTGAAGCGGGCGTCCGCCCTGTCTCCGCGTGATCTCCGATCGCTCGCGCGATCGGTTCCGGCGAGTCAGCGCCGCGCCCGCGTTGCTCGCTACTTCCCCTCCTCCGCCGCCCCCGTCACCACCCGGAACTCCCCGCTGCTCGTCGCCTCCAGCACCCCCAGCTCCTTCAGCGCGATCAGAGCCGCCTCCTGCTCGGCCTGCTTCTTGGACTTGCCCCAGCACGCCGTGAACTTCCGCTCCCCGATGTCGATTCCCACCTTGAAGCACTTGGCGTGGTCCGGCCCTTTCTCGTCGAGAATCCGGTACATCGGCGTGCCGCCCAGCATGGTCTGTGCGTGCTGCTGCAGCACCGATTTGTAGTTCTGGTGGTGCCCGCTCTCATACGCCTTGTCGATCAGCGGGTCCAGGTGCTCGAGCAGCCACGCCCGCGTCAGGCCCATCCCGGCGTCCAGGTACAGCGCCCCGATGATCGACTCCAGCACCCCCGCCGCCAGTGATGAGGGCAGCGCGCCCTGCGTCTTCATCCCCTTGCCCAGGGCCAGCAGCATGTCCAGCCCTAGCGCGCCCGCCACCTGGGCGCACGCGGTGCGAGACACCGCCGCCGACTTGATCTTGGTCATCTCGCCCTCGAGCAGGTCCGGGAACCGCTCGAAGATCCGCTCGCAGGCGATGATCCCAAGGACCGAGTCCCCAAGGAACTCCAGCCGCTCATTGGAATCCAGCCGCTGATCGACCCCTGACGAGTGCGTCAGGGCGCGCACCACCAGCGAGGCATCGGAAAACCGATGCCCCGTCATCTGCTCCACGATCTGAACAACGTCATCCTGCATGGTCCACGCAACACGCGCGGACAGGCGGGCGGGGCGAGCGCCATCCGGCCCAGACCCGCCACCCGCCCCACACGGAGCCAGCGCCGGGCAAGGGCCGTCGGGCGATCCACGCCGCCGGTCCATCCACAACCCCAGTCTACCGCCTCCCCATCACCCTGAAAAGGGTAATTGTCTCCCCCCTCCCTCCATTTCGGCCCTGCGAAATGGCGGGAGGTCGGGTGGGGGGGCGTCCGAAACGCCGTCGCACTGGATGCCCCGTCCCGGCCCGCCTATCGTCTTGGCCCGCCGGGGAACCCCCGTCGGCATCTACTGGAGCGAGCCTCGCCATGCATTATCCGCACAAATGGAGCACCCGCGCCCGCAAGCGCCGCATCGGCTTCCGCGCCCGCATGAAGACCAAGGCTGGCCGCAAGCTCCTCAACCGCCAGCGCCGCTGCGGACGCAACCTCAACCGGGCGTAGCACCGCCTCATCGAACAAGCCACCGGGCTGCTGACCGTCCCAAGGACGCACGCGGCCCGGTTTGTGTTTTTGACGCCCGAATCACCCGATGGCCAAACGTCCACGCCCCCCAGCACCAGCCGGGCGGCGCGAGTCCCCCCAACGGACCATCCGACGCCAACATCAACCGCCGCCGCGTTGCGACTCCAACCCGTTGACCACCCACGCCCCGTCCACGGGGGCCGCCACCCGCGCGGAGACTCCCAGCCGCCTGGCCATCGCTCCCGCGACGACCCGCTGGGCCCTGGCTTGCTCCACCAGCGCGATCGCCGAGACCGTGCGGCTCGCCGCGTTGACCGCCAAGG